>JALWEC010000348.1 GCA_027036655.1 Melioribacteraceae bacterium | reverse complement strand
ATATATTACACTCTTAGCAACCTAAACGCGGGAGCAAGCTTCAGGTATTGGACTTTAGCGCTTTTCTTCTTTGCTTATTTAACCGATATTTCGGATGGTTTTTTAGCCCGTAAGTTAAACCAAGTTACCGAAATGGGAAAAGTTATTGATCCTCTCGCCGATAAAATATTAGTCGCTTTAATCTCCATTCAGTTTTTTTTACAAGGTGATATTCCGGCATTTTATTTTTATATAATTATAGCGCGAGATGTTTTGATTTTTACCGGCGGAATATTTGTCAGCAGAAAATTAGGACGCGTGCTCCCTTCAAACTACTGGGGAAAAGCGACCGTAGTTTCAATCGGATTGTATTTTATAATTGTTGTTCTAAACGGCAAAATAGAAATGCCTGTTTTATATTATTTTGTTGAATATTTAAGTATATTTATGAGCTTTTTATCTGTAATTATTTACGGTTACAGAGCTTACAGAGAAATTAAGGAGTCTTAAGATATGGCATTCGGTTCAAATTTTAATATGAACAAATTGAAAAAAGGTCTTTCCAAAACGAGAGAAAAGCTTTTCGGTAAAATAGCTGAAACTATGACCGGAAGAGCAAAATTAGACGAAGAGACACTGGAAAGTTTGGAAGAAATTTTAATTTCGAGCGATATAGGTTTTGACACCGCTCTCGATATTATCGAACAAACTCGCGATTCATTAATGGCTGAAAAAGACCGTTCCGAAGATAAGATTTTTGAAATTCTTGAACGAAGGTTAAGAAAAATTCTTCGGAAATATGAAGATGAAGTAGAAATTAAAGAGGAAATCGAAAAATACAAACCTTACGTAATTCTTGTTGTGGGCGTAAACGGAGTAGGAAAAACCACCACAATCGGTAAATTGGCTCACAATTTTAAGGAAAGCGGACTTAAAGTAGTTATCGGCTCGGCGGATACTTTCAGAGCGGCGGCAAATGAGCAGTTGGATATTTGGGCTGAAAGGGCGGGCGTTAAGATTGTTTCAAGCAAGCACGGCGAAGATCCTTCTTCCGTTGCATTCGACACGCTTCAGCAAGCTGTTCGCGAAAATGCGGATGTTGTACTGATTGACACAGCCGGACGACTTCACACAAAGAATAATCTTATGGAAGAACTCAGCAAAATCAAACGCGTATTAAAGAAGGTGCTGGACTATGCTCCCAATGAAACATTACTTGTAATTGACGGCAGCACAGGGCAAAACGGACTTGTTCAGGCTAAAGAGTTTGCAAAATACACCGAACTTTCCGGCTTAATTATCACAAAATTGGATGGCACGGCAAAGGGCGGAATTGTATTTCAAATATGCTCCGAACTCAAAATTCCGATTCGGTATATCGGAGTGGGAGAGGGAATTAACGATCTGCAGACATTCAATCCTTCCGCTTTTGCCAAAGCGTTTTTCGACAGGAGAAGCAATGATGAATAAAATTTCCGTAATTCTTAATCCTAAAGCGGGTAAAGGAAAAGCGCTTAAGTTTAGAAATAAATTAGAATATTTATTAAAAAAAGGCAATCTAAACTACGAGATTTACGAAACCAAACGGAGAAAGCACGCTACCGAGATAGTTCGTAATTTATCAGACTCAACCGACCTTTTTATTGTAATGGGCGGAGACGGAACATTGTCCGAAGTTATCAACGGAATTTCTCCTGAGCAAAATAATATGCCTAAGATTCTCGTGCTCCCGTTAGGAAGCGGTAATGATTTTGCAAAAGAAGTAAATGACAAAAACAGTTCCGAGGTAATTCTTGAATGCCTTATTTCCCGTAATTGCATTGAAAAAAGCGTCAATCTTTCCACTGTGGAATTATCCGAAAATAATGGAAAGAGAGTGAATTTTCAGTTTGTTAACGCACTCGGAATCGGTTTTGATTCTTACGTGGCATATCTTAACCTGGAAAACAAAGTGCTTTCCGGAATCCCTTCATATATACTTGCCGTTTTCAAAGGAATCAAGAAGTATATTCCGATTGAGCCTACAATTAAAATTGACGGAGAACCTCATTCGGACGCATCCGAGAAACTTTTGGTAACTGTTGGTAACAATAAAACGAGCGGAGGCGGATTTTACTTAAATCCGTACGCAAAGATTGACGACGATATTCTTGATGTAACGGTTATTAAGCATTTATCTCCTATGGAAATAGTAAGAAAACTTCCCAAAGTATTAATCAACAAAACGGAACAAATTCCAGAATTCCTTCATAAGAACGGGAAACAAATTTCAATCGCTCTTAAAAATCCTTTTATAGTACACGCCGACGGAGAAATATTCTCCGAAAAAGCTGTAAATATCGATATTAAAATTTTAGAAGAAAAGTTAATATTTTTAGGTTTTGAAAATGCTTAAGAAAAAATTACCAAAAAATAAATCTTTTAATTACATCCCGCAATTTTATGATCCCGAACAGGATGAAGAGTTAAAAGAACTTGAGAGAAGAAAAAGAAAACTCGGTTTCAGAAACGCCAGCCGATTGAAGAGGAGAACGAAGTCGCCGCTTCTTTATATTATAATGATAGCATTATTAGTTTATATTTATCTCAAATTGTCAGGTTCAATCTAAGACATCCGTAGGTTTACATAATATATATTATGCGACAATTCGGCAAAACGCATAAAAAAAGCTCTAATTACATAAATAATTAGAGCTTTAATTTTACAGATAGATATTTTCTAATATTATTCCGCTCGTTTGTAAATCACACAAACAACAGATTTATCATCGCCGCCCATATTGATTGTCATTCCGTAAGGTCTTTCCGGTTTAATCTCAATCTGAGCGTCTCCGGCTTTACCGGTAAGCTGTTCCCAAATTGTAACGGCTTGGTGAACTCCGGTGGCTCCCACAGGATGCCCCCAGCCGATTAATCCGCCGGTTG
>JALWEC010000347.1 GCA_027036655.1 Melioribacteraceae bacterium | reverse complement strand
TCCCAGTCCCAACCCCGCGCTTTGTAGATACTCCGCTCCGTTATTTCGCAGCAGAAGAGGAAAATTCTGACCGAGCCTGAAATATTTAACAATCCCAGTCTCGTTGTCAATCTCTCCGAAAACAGCCGTGATGAAATGTTTTTTCGAAAGACGCTTGACGAAGATTTCATTGGCTTTAATAATCATCTCCCTTAAATCTCGGGAAACCGCCGATAGCGTTTCCAGTACGCCTTTCATCTCCGCCATTATGTATGACGCTTCCATTCCTTTGCCGGAAACGTCCGCGATTACAAAAATCTTTTTCCCGCCGAGATTGAAAAAATCGTAATAATCTCCGCCGACCTCAAACGCCGGAATAAATCTCGCTTCGACTTTAATTCCTTCAACAGCCGGAAGTCTATCAGGAATTATTTTCATCTGAATTTCCCGCGCGAGTTCAAGTTCTTTTTCCATTCTTTCGTTTTCAATCGATTTTTTCGCCAGCTCCGAGTTTTCGATTGCGAGAGCGACATAATCCATTAAGCCGGAAATTGTTCGCATTAAATCTTCGTCCGTTTCCTCGCTGTTTTTAAAAGCCGAGAATAAATATCCGGTATGTTTTCCTTTAATTTTAATCGGACTGATAAGCGTTTCTTTGAAATGGTTATCCCGCGAAAGAGAGATTCCACGGACGACTACAGCCGAATTAACTTTGTTCTCTTTAAGAAATTTTCTTGTAAAGGAAGCGGCGTTTTTTTCGCCGACGCCGAGCGTATAAAGCTCAAAATCGTCATTTTTTATTGCAAGCCAAACTGAATCGGCGTTTGATATTTTTTGAGAAAGTTTAAGTATTGTAACGGCTAAGTCCTCAAAATCCCAAATCCGGGACATCATTCTCCCGAATTCCAGAAGGGAGGAATATTCGGCGGTCGCTCTGTCGGTTTCCTCCGCTGTAGGGATGTGGAAAACCGCCGTAAAGAAAACAACCGTGGAATAAACCGCTCCGTAAAGTAAAACCGTAACTGAAGTAATAAAAATAGTGGGGGAGAAAAGATAAGCGGTTTTGGTAATTTTGCCGTTTTCAAAAAACATCACAACCAAAACGATAAAAACAATCGCAAGGATAAAGGAAAGTCCCGCCAAGGTTTTCTTCTGCTTTTTGTTCAGAATTGCAATCCAGGAAACCCGAAAGGCGTTGACAACGAGAATAATTATTAAAGCAATCTGAAAAATATTTTCAAAATCATTTTTCCAGCCGATTAAATCGCCGAGAGATAAAACATTAAAAAAGCCTTCTCCGGTTTCTGCAGCCGAGTTCACAAACGGGTCGAAGGCGTTCATCACGCCGATTATCAGCGTGAAAATCACCATTACTCTGAAATAGCTGACGGCGTTGGGTTTCTGCTTATAAAAAAAGAGTTTGGTAAATCCCGCGTAGATGTAAATAATCAGAACGAGGAAAATCGAAGAGATAAAAAGAAGCCCCACTTCCCTGAGAAAACCGGCGTCGTAAAATTTTGAGTTTGGGATAAAATTTAAGAAAATCAGCGAAAGAAAAAAAAGAAGTATAGTTTGAAAAAAAATATTTTGATAAATTTTTGGAATTGTTTTCCGCGAAACGGCAATTTTGCCGGGAAGATATTTCATCCAGAAGTAAAGGATATGAATAGCAAGAGACTCGTTGATAATAATTGAGACGGGAGTTTCCTGAATCGGGAAGAGAAATTTATAAATTAAAAAAACAACTGAAAACCCTACGGCTTTTTCAAAAAGAAGCGATTCGTAAAAATTTTTTATCTTCTTTTTTATCATACTACAACCTGTCCTGCCGATACGGTTCGAGGAGCGCTCTTAAGGTTTCCCTCGCTCGGAAAATTCTCGATTTTACCGTCCCGATTTCAAGCTCAAGTTTTTCGGCTATTTCTTTGTAGCTGAATCCTTCCACATCTCTCATAATCAGCGGGAGTTTTAACTTTTCGGGTAGTCGTTCGATTGCCGCATTAAGCAGATGAGGCAAATCCGGTTCGTGGTCCAATCTCGGATTTTTGGAATGAAGATTATACTGGTTGTCAATCGGAACAAAAACCGAACGGACCTTCTTTTTTCTTAAAAAATCGCGGCATTTGTTTACCGTTATTCTGTAAAGCCAAGTCGAGAATTTCGCCTCGAATCGAAACGAATCAAGATGTTTATAAACATTGATAAAAACATCCTGCATAATATCGTCAATGCTGTCAGAATCTCCGAGAGTTACGTAGCATAAGTTTTTCACTTTTTCCTTATGGCGCATAATTAACTTTGTGAATGCGCTTTCGTCTCCTTTGTTAAATAATCGAATAAGCTCAAAGTCTTTTTCATTTTCAACATCGGTATTTAATGTGTTTTTTTCTTCGAGCAAAGTAATAGACGATTTAGTTTAATAAAGGTTTAAAAGTGAACATTAAAATGATTCCTGCGTCTTTTTAACAGAAGCTTTTGCAAAATTCTCAAGTTATGCAACGGCGTCTAAAAGTTTCATCAAATATAAATAAATTAAAAATAATTTGATTATAAAATATATACTATTTAATTTTCTTAATTGTTAAATCAAATACAATCATAGGAGTAGGGAATGAAATTTAAGACAAAAGAACATTACAACGCAATAGAAATTGAAATTAAAGGAAACGTAATCGGAGGTCCCGATACGCAGGAATTCCATAAATTAATTAAAGAATATCTTGCCGAAGGGAAAAAGAACATCATCGTCAATCTCGGAAGCGTAAAGTTTATGAACAGCACCGGTTTGGGAATGTTAATCGGAGCGTTTACTTCGGTTAAAAACGCCGGCGGAAAGTTTGTAATCGCCAAAGCTACGGAAAAAATAAATTCACTTCTAGTAATGACCAAACTTATCACAATTTTCGATCACTACGAATCAATCGAAGACG
>JALWEC010000346.1 GCA_027036655.1 Melioribacteraceae bacterium | reverse complement strand
TGTTTTTTGTATCTCTTCTACAGATGAAGAATATTCGAGATAAGTTCGGGCAGATGCTGATATTCGGACTTTCATTCAATATAGTGTTAACGGCGTTTATTAACATAGCCGTTGTTCTCGGGATTTTTCCCACAACCGGAATTACCCTTCCCTTTATAAGTTACGGAGGCACTTCGATTGCGATGTTCGCGCTGTCGGTAGGTATAATCATTAACGTAACCGCGGAAGGAAGAGTTCTAAAATTGCGAAAAAGATTGGTGAGGATAAGTGAATTCTTCGGCGATTAAATATAGATTTTTAATCGGCGCCGGTGGAACGGGCGGTCATCTTTATCCCGCGCTGGCTGTTGCGGATAAAATTAAGGAATTACTTCCCGAAAGCGAATTCCTTTTTGTCGGGTCGAAGGATAAGATTGAAGCTCGAGTTGTTCCTGCAAAGGGATATAATTTTAAGTCGATATTGATAAGCGGTTTTGCGCGAAAGATGAATTTGAAGAACTTAATGTTTCCTTTTAAGATGCTTGCCGGATTTACGCAGGCGTTGGCAATAGCAATTAAATTTAAACCGCATGTTGTTATCGGAGCGGGTTCTTATGTCTCGGGTCCGGTAGTTTGGGCGGGAACGTTCATGGGCGCAAAAGCCCTGCTGCTTGAGCAGAACAGCTATCCCGGAATAACAAACAGATTGCTTGAGAAGAAAGCCGCCGAGATTTTTATCAGCTTTGAAGAATCGAAAGAATTTTTTAGAGAGCGGGATAAACTGACTTTAACCGGCAATCCCGTCAGACCCGATTTTAAGCCGATAGATAAAAAAGAAGCGAGAGAAAAACTTGGGCTTGCCGAAAACGGAAAGTATGTTTTTGTCGTCGGGGGAAGTCTCGGCGCACGTTCCGTAAATGAAGCCGTTGCGAGAAATTTAGAAAAGTTTACTTCGTCGGGGATTAAAATTCTTTGGCAGACCGGGAAAAATTATTTCGATGAGTATAAGAATTTGAAAAGCAAAGATGTCAGAGTAGTTGATTTTATTGATGATGTAGCTCTTTACTATTCGGCTGCCGACTTAACTATTGCGAGAGCCGGAGCTACAACTATCGCGGAACTTTCTTATTTGGGACTGCCGGCGGTTTTAATTCCTTCTCCGAACGTCGCGGCTGATCACCAATACAAAAACGCCGAAGCTTTACGGAAAGTCGGAGCAGCCGAGCTGATTAAAGATAGCGAAGCCGCGGATAAATTGTTTGTTGTGGTTGAGGAACTTTTGAGAGACGATAATAAATTGAAAAAACTAAGTGAAAATATAAAAAGGTTTGCGAAACATGATGCGGCGGAAGTAATTGCCGGGAAGGCAATTGATTACGCAACGCGATTATAAGGAACGATTATTATGATGCAGAAATTTATTAAGAAAATACATTTTGTGGGAATCGGCGGAATAGGAATGAGCGGCTTGGCTGAAATCGTTTTGAATCAGGGATTTGAAGTTTCCGGCTCCGACATTAATGAATCCGAAATAACAAAACGATTGGAAAGTTTGGGAGTGAAAATTTCAATTGGGCACAGCGCGGAAAACGTTAAAGACGCCGATGTGCTTGTTTACAGCTCCGCCGTTACCGAAGAGAATCCCGAACTTATCGAAGCGTTCGAGAAAAAAATTCCCGTTATTAAACGGGCGGAATTACTCGCCGAAACAATGAGAATGAAATACGGAATCGGAATAGCAGGCACGCACGGAAAAACTACAACTACGTCAATGGTCGGATTGGTTCTGACAGAAGGGGGAGTTGATCCGACAATTATTGTCGGCGGAAAACTAAGCGGTTTGGGCGGAACGAACGCGCGACTCGGAAACGGCGAATATATTGTAGTGGAAGCGGACGAGTTTGACAGAACGTTTTTGAAGCTGACGCCGACTATCGCCGCTATCACAACACTTGAAAAAGAACATCTTGATATCTATAAAGATTTGGACGATTTGAAATCGGCTTTTATTGAATTTGCGAATAAAGTTCCTTTCTACGGATTTGTAACTCTCTGCCTCGACGAGCCTGCTTTGCAGGAGATTATTCCGATGATTAATAAGAAAATCATCACATACGGAGTAAGTCCGCAAGCCGATGTGCGCGCCGAAAATATGAGGCACAGCGAGTTTTACTCCACGTTCAGCGTAAATTATTTCGGGGACGAACTCGGTGAAATTACGCTGCGGATTCCCGGCGTTCATAATATTAAAAACGCTCTTGTTGCGGTTGTTACCGGATTGCAGCTGGGAATACCCTTTGAAAAAATTAAAATCGCGCTTGAAAAATTTGCCGGAGTTTACAGACGTTTTGAAACCAAGTACTCCAACGGAATACTTGTAATTGATGATTATGCTCATCACCCTACAGAAATTAACGCGTCTCTAAACGCGGTCAGAAACGGCTGGAAAAGAAGAGTCGTCGCGGTATTTCAGCCTCATCTTTATTCGCGTACGCGTGATTTTTACAAGGAGTTCGGTCGTGTCTTTTTAAACTCGGATATTTTCGTCTGTACGGATGTTTATCCGGCAAGGGAAAAACCGATTGAAGGAATTAGCGGAGAACTCGTCGCGGAAGCCGCCCGTAAGTTCGGGCATAAAAATGTTTACTACGAACCGGACAAAACAAAATTGCCGGAGATGCTGAATAATATTGTGGAAGCAGGCGACATCGTATTAACAATGGGAGCCGGAGATATTTGGAAAATCGGCGAAGAGTTTATTGAATTATATAAGAGTAAAAATTAAGTTGAGAAAAGCGGGAAAAATAGCGAGCGTTGTATTCCTAATTGTTATGGTGGGAGTAATTTTTTATTTGGCTTTCGACGTCGGTAATGAGAAGCCGTATGAAATTACTCTTGTTGAGCTAAACGGCTGCAATTATTTGCCGACCGAGAATTATTTTAA
>JALWEC010000345.1 GCA_027036655.1 Melioribacteraceae bacterium | reverse complement strand
CGGTAAATAACGCCGTTAAAATGATTACGGTTGCCAATGGTTTCGTTTACATTGGCGGACAATTTAAAACGGTAAATTCTACTATGAGATACGGTTTGGCAAGATTGGGAACTTCAAATGGAAATCTTGACGGAACTTGGGACCCGGATGTTCATTCCGACTGTTATACACAAACAAGTTACGACGGAGAACCCGGATTAGTTTATTGTATGGTAAAAAATTCTGATGACATAATAATCGGCGGGCGTTTCATAAGTTTGAACGGATTAAGGCGCTCAAAAATAGCTAAAATTGCAAGCAACGGAAAAGTTGATTCTTCTTGGCATTCCGGCAATATTAATAATCGCGTTACAACAATAGTTCTTGATGGCAGCGAAGTATATATTGGCGGATATTTTACTCAAATAGGAACGACAACAAGAAACCGTCTTGCGAAATTAAGTTCATCCGACGGTTCGCTTAACGCCGATTGGGTACCTAATGCTGATTATAATATTGAGACATTAGCAGTTACTTCCGGTAGCGTTTTTTGCGGCGGAGTTTTTTGGAACGTAGGCGGACAAGCGAGAAATAGTATCGCAAAACTTAACAAGACGGACGGTACCGCCGATGCTAATTGGCAAGCTAACACCGGTAGCGGGGAAACTGTTTATTCATTAGCCGTGAATGGAAGCTATATTTTCGCCGGCGGAAATTTCTCGTCAATCGGTGGGGAAAGCGTAAGTAAGATTGCAAAAATAGATACAACTACCGGTTCGGTAGATACAAATTGGGTTCAAGCTGATAATTATGTTTACTCATTGGCTGTAATAAATTCGGATTTGTACGTCGGAGGAACGTTTTCACAGATAGCCGGAGTTGGAAGAACTTATTTGGCAAAATTGAATCCGAATACAGGCGCCGCTGACGAGAACTGGAGTCCCAATCTCAATAATGCGGTTTACGGGATATCCGAGGTCGGCTCAAATATCTTAATAGGCGGTAATTTTACAAGCGTAAACAGTGAAACGCATAAGTATGTTGCTATCCTGAATTCTACGGATGGATCGCCTGTTTCCGCATTTGCGCCGAAACTAGACGGCGGAGTTAAAGCTGTTGACGGAAGCACCGGCAATGCACTTGTTGGTGGAGTCTTTGTTAGAGCAAATGATTCCTACCAGCGAAACATAGCATTTTTCTCCGAAAGAAATTTGCCGGTCGAACTTGTTTCGTTTATCGGATATGCGGGTACTAACGACGTAATTTTAGTTTGGCAAACTGCAACTGAAATAAATAATTACGGCTTCCAAATTGAAAGGAAAAAAGGAGAGGATAAAAACAAATGGGAAAAAATCGGCTTCGTTAAAGGATCCGGAAATAGCAACTCGCCAAAAGAATACTCTTTTACGGACAAGACGGTTGAAAGCGGAAAATATTCATATCGTCTGAAACAAATTGATTTGAGCGGAAATTACGAGTATTCAAAAACAATAGAAATAAATATTGCATTGCCGGATAAATTTATACTCTCCCAAAATTATCCGAATCCCTTCAATCCGACGACAGTGATTAAATACACAATACCTTCCGTCCAGACTAGGCAGGCATTATCCGTTCAATTAATTGTTTACGACGTTTTGGGTCGTAAAGTAGCAACACTTTTGAAGAAGAAACAAAAACCGGGGAAATATTCCATAAAATTTGATGCAAGTAATTTTGCAAGCGGCATTTATTTTTACAGACTACAAGCCGGAAGATTTGAAAGCATAAAAAAAATGGTTCTGCTTAAGTAATTATGTCCAAGAAGGCTTTGTATAACCTACTTAATATGTCATTCTTCTCCCCGACAAAGTCGGGAAGAAGAATCTCAAAACCGGTAATTATACCGAATTTAGGGATATTTCGGACGGTTTTCACCTTCGCTGCGGCGAAATCAATATGACAAATTTAGGTTTTGCAAAGTTCCCCCCAAGAAAAAGAATAGTCTGAAAACCGTTGAAACTTTTAGGATGAGATATTAGAACCATAGCGACCTCCGACTTAAGCAATGCCGTAAACTTAAATTATCTCTATCACCCGCTGATTATTTACCGGTGGGTAGTAGAGAATTTCAAGATCCCAAATTTGCATAGCTTTCCTTTGATTGCCGGTTTAGTAAGGTAGTTTAATACCGAAATTGGAACCTACTCCCTCCTTGCTTTCAACGTAAACTTTACCGTTATGATCCTCTATTATTTTTTTAACTATCCACAATCCCAAACCGTTACGGCTTTCCCCGCCGGTCGGCTCTGTGGACAACAACGCTCCTTTACTGAAAATTTTCTTCTGTTCCTCCTTCGGGATTCCCTGCCCGTCGTCGTTTACTTCAATTGTAATAGTCTCGGAATTAAAAAATGTTTTCACTTCAACCGTCGTCCCCTCGGGACCGTATTTAATGGCATTATTCACAAGATTATCGATGGCTTCCTCAATTTTGTTCGGGTCAACTTTAACCGGAGGTAAATCTTTTGAACTTTTATTAATAAGCTTAACATGCTTGCTTTCTGCATAAGCGGAATTCTGCCGGCATACCGAATCGATTATATCCTTTAAGGATGCAGATTTTAGATTAAGATTCGGTTCGAACTTTTCACTGACAATATTCCGAGCTATTTCCTGAGCCAGCTTAACAATTTTATCCGACGAAGCAAGAAGTCCGTCCATAATTTCCTGCTGTTCCTGAGCAGTTAAATCATACGAATGTAGCAAATCGAGATATCCCTTAATTGCCGAAACCGGATTCTTTATATCATGGATGGCAATAGCGAAAAGTTCCTCCTTCTTTTTGTGAAGAAGTTCAATTTTTTCTTTGCTTGCCTGCAGTTCCTCTTTACGTTCCAGCAATTCCACATTGGCAAGCTCCAAATCTTTCATCTTTCTCTGCAATTCCCTATTTTTACTTTTAAGAAAGTCATTTTCATCTTTGATATTATTATAACCGTTTTTCAGATTTTCAATTTTGGATTCGGCTTCTTTTAGCGCTTTTTCAATACGTTCATAGTCATTGGTTTTGGATATATGTTTTCTCATCTTGAAATTTTGAATAACGACAAATAACAATAATATTGTTAATACGACTATTACAATTTCTAACATATTTTTTCTCCGATTTGTTAACTTATTATCGTAACTTAATAAAATATTTTTAACTTAATTTTAAGAAAGTTTATTGAACAATCACCGCAAAAAGATATTGACCGTTAGTCCGGACAAAGCCCGTAGGCGATATATTTCGCATATATTTTACAAATCCGGATATCTAATAAAAGAAGTTACGGATTATAAAATTGCTTATGAAGAACTTCTTCTTGATGTTTTTGATATTATTTTAGTTGATGTCTCCTCCAATATTGACTCCGGCTTGGATCTGATTAACAAAATCAGAAAGGTTAATAAAACGATTATCATTTTTGCATTTATAAATATCGGCGAACCTGAAGTCTGCAATAAAGCAATGAAATACGGCGCCAACCGCTACTTTGTGCCTCCTTATTACAATGACATTCTTCTGCAAAGTTTGGAGCTTGAAATTTCGGATATCGAGAAGAAAAAAGAGATACTAAATTACGGTAAACAAAAATCTCCCTTTGTTGCGATTGGAATTGTCGCAAGTACGGGAGGTCCTTTAACTCTGGAAAAAATCATTTCAGATTTGGAATTTACCGATAAAGCTGTATTCCTTATTGTACTTCACGCCCCCGCGTGGATGCTGAAACAATATACCGAACGAATTAACAATTTAACCGGCTACAATGTAGTTTTAGCCGAGCACGGAATGAAAATCAGCACCGGGACAATATACTTTGCTCCGGGCAATTACCACATGAAAGTAACTCCGTCACAAAAAATCGAGCTTAACCGGAACGCCCCCGTAAACTTTGTCCGACCTTCAGCCGACCCCCTCTTTAAAAGTATCGCGGAAGTTTTTCCGAATACTTCAATAGGAGTAATTTTAACCGGAATGGGACACGACGGGACAGCAGGGGCAGCTTATATTTCAAAAGCGGGAGGCAAAATTATCATTCAATCTCCCGATACCGCCGTTATACACACGATGCCGTTATCGGCAATTAATTCCGGATTAGCCGATAAAATAGTCGATGTTGCAAATCTTCCCGAAGAAATAATTTCGGAAGCGTTGAAAATTTACCGGCAAAACAGGTCGCGCTGATTATTCCTATTTTCCCTCGCCCGGTTTCTGAATTCCGAATTGCTTCATTTTCTTAAACAAATTAGATCTGTCTATCGCCATAATATCCGCGGCTTTTCCTATAGCCCAATCGGTTGCCCGAAGTACGCTTAATAGATAATTTTTTTCAAAATTATTTTTCGCAGTCTTTAAATCGGGGAATTCTCCTTCCGTCGTAAAAAGTTTTTCTTCAAAGTCATATCCGCTGCGATTGAACGCTTCGATAATCTCTTTTACGTCGATAGTTTCCGAATTATTAAAGAGCACCGTGCTTTCGATTACATTCCTCAATTCCCTTACATTTCCTTTCCAACTGTGGTTTACAAGCAATCCTTCGGCTTGCGGAGAAATCCTTCTTATTTTTTTATTGTACTCCTCGTTATATTTCTCAATAAAATGATAAGCGATCGGCAGAATATCTTCCTTTCTTTCGCGAAGAGGAGGAACGTCGATTCTCGCAACGTTTAATCTGTGAAATAAATCCTCTCTGAACTTCCCTTCTCTGATTAACGACGGCAAATCCTGATTGGTCGCCGCTATTATCCGAACGTCAACCTGAACGCTTTCGTTTGAACCGACCATTTCTATTTCCCCTTCTTCGAGAACTCTGAGAAGTTTTGCCTGAAGCGAAATATCAAGTTCGCCGATTTCATCAAGGAAAAGCGTTCCTCCGTCGGCAGCTTGGAATTTCCCCGGTTTATCATTAATCGCTCCGGTAAATGAACCTTTTTTATATCCGAAAAGTTCACTCTCTAACAAATCATGAGGAATTGAAGCGCAATTTAATTTGAGAAACGGTTTGTTCTTTCTCGGACTATTGTAATATATCCCCCACGCCACAAGCTCTTTTCCGGTTCCGCTTTCGCCGATAATAAGCGCTCTTATGTTGGAAGCACCAATAGTTTTGATTTCGTTTTTCATCTTAATCGTAGCTTCGCTTTCCCCCAATATCTGATGCGACGACGCAAGTTCCTGCGTAAGCATCTCTTTCTCTATATTAAGCGTAAGATGTTTTAAGGCGTTATTTATTGCAATCATTAGTCTTTCAAAATCAACCGGCTTTTCCAGAAAATCATAAGCGCCGAGTTTTATTGCCTCAACGGCTGTTTCTATTCCGGCGGTTCCCGAAACAACGATGATCGGAATACCCGGTTTGTAGGCAATAATCTGTTTCAGCAAATCCAATCCGGTTATTCCCGGCATCTGTAAATCAAGCAGTATCGCGCTGAAATTATGCTCGTGTATTTCATCAATAACAAGATTAACGTTATCAAGCGTCCTTACTATAAAACCGCTAAATCTTAACATCTTTTTTATTGACTGCAGATAAGCAGTATCGTCGTCGATAGCTAAAATTAAAGGAGGATTTTTCATATTTTTTCTCCACAATTAATACATTTCAAATAAAAACTAAATATTGTCCCGTTCGGGCCGGTCGTAAAAGTTAATTTGCTTCCATGATCTTCCACTATTTTCTGAGCTATTGCCAGCCCCATGCCGGTTCCGTGCAGCTTGGTTGTAACATAAGGATCAAACAGAACATCTCGGATTTTTTCAGGAATTCCTTCACCTTCGTCCGACAGCATAATTTTCAAAAATTCGACATCGTGAATTACTTCCTTTGAAATAATAATTTCTATTTTGCCGTTGGCTTTCATTGCATCAATGCTATTTTCGATTAATATCTGAAATGCTTCTTTCATTTGAAATTCATCGGCGAAAACCGTTCCGAGCTCCCCCGTAATCTTAAATTCAACTCCTTTACCCCTATAGGGCTCAAACTTCTTTATGGACTCGGAAATTATTTCCTCGATATTCACTTCTTTAAAATGAGGCTTCTGCAAATTCGCAAATTTCAAAAGATTATTCGTCAAAGTTTTGATTCTCTTAACTTCCGTTTCCAACAAACGGAGGTCGCTTAAAATTTCTTCCCGATTTACTTCCTCGTCGCTCTTGTGCTGGAACTCCAACGACTTCACCGTAAACAGAAGAGAGTTAAGCGGCGTCTTAATTTCATGCGCGACTTTCTGAATTGAATGCGAGTAAACTTTTGCGCGCTCGGCTTCAATTGATTTTGATAGATCAATTAAACTGCAGTAATAACCTATCGGATAAGAATTGAATAAAATAAAGGGAATGAATGTACCTTTAACCCGCAAAATTTGTTTATCGGTAGAAACGGTAAACTCCGCCGTCGCTTCATTAGAAGTTTGAATCCCAATATCAAGAAACTTATACAACACATTTGAAACTTCAGAAAGCCAAGAATAATGGGAATGCCTTTTTTCATCACATTTGGAGCGATCCCTACAGAATACCGTTTTGGCGACCTGGTTCATATATCTTACTTTTTTATTACTGTCAATCAGTATGATCATATTAGACGATCTGGCGGAAGAGTGTAAAAAATAGAAGTAATAAATAAAAACTTTTTGAAGCAAAATTTTCGAGAAATAGAGGAGTAGCGACAAGAATATCCAAATGCCCAAAAAGATGAAAAATATTATAAACGTAGGTTTGTTAGGCTCGATTACAAATAATCTCCGCTGCGCTTTACCGCTTATTAATACGTAAGGAAATCCGCCGTTTCGGTTTTGGAAAATCGAAATATCTTCTCTCAATAATTTTTCGGAATATTCAAACTTCTTATATAAAATCAGATTATAATTTTTATCAAAAGCATAAAGGTTGCCATGAGCCCAACCGAGGAAATAGTTGTTACCGAGGATTGAAAACGCATACACGGAAGAGAACAATTTTGATGAGGGTAAAGAAACTTTGTGAATTGTTTCCAAATCATTGTTAAAAATTTTAAGAGTGTCCTTGAAAGCAAACCAGATTGATTTATCTTTCTGCACGGAAAAATAAAAACTACGGATTGTTTTCAATTTTACATGCTTAACAATTTCACCGGTGGAGTCGATTTTTAAAATTTCCACGGGATAACTGCTATTGGACGGAGAACGATGTACCGCAACAATAAAATTACCATTTTGCGTTGAGAGAGTATCCGTATAAAAAAATGAAAGTTTAGGACCTTTTTTTATTGTAAAGAGAGGTTCAAAATTCTGTTTTAAAGCAATAACCCAACTATGATAAAAATCGTATTTGTTTTTATCACTAATATTTTCAACTGTCGCTGCCGCCATAGAAGAGACAATAATTTCTTTTTTCCCATCATTATTTAGATCGAAAAGGTAAAGCAAATAAGGCGACGACAACATATCAAGGCGTCTGACAATTTTTTGCTTTGACAAACTATAATCAAAAACCGCTCGCGGATAAACAGCGCCGGTTGCCCACATTACAAAAATAAGATGTTTTCCGGTAGAATCGTCGCTGATTATCCCCCCCGTTTTTATATGAAAAAACCATTTCTTATGAAGTGCTTTTTCAGGTTTAACCATTACAAGTTTTTCACCTGAAAAAAAACTTCCGGTTTTTTGATTGAAAATAGATTGAAAAAGCGAGTCGCGTCTTAAGTAAAGAACAATAATTTCTTTACTTCCGTCCCCATTTAAATCGTCAAAAGTAATCCAATCAAGATTAGTTTTTTTCGCTTTAATCTTAAATTCGGTTTTATGTTTTTCCGTTAAATCCGAGATTGTAATTTTGTATGATAGTTCGTTCACCCCTTGGCTTAAGGTAAAAATTTCTGCGGAATCGGAGGTATCCAAATGAACTAATTTTTCGTAACTTTTAGTTTGATAAGCCACATAGGAGATTTCATGCAGTTTTAATTTGGGCATCCGGTTAAGATAAATTATTGCACCGATAAGCGTAATCAAGAAGGATAAAACAACAATGACAATAAAAATGTGTTTTTCTTTGATGACCCTTGAGTTATTATTTTGCTCGGAGCCGCTCATACAATTAATATTCCCTTCCAATTTTGTTCTAAAATTATAGAGAATATTTCAAAAATGCAACATTTTTAAAGAAAATTTTGAATAGACGTTTCAATTATGCAACATAACAAGAATTATGTTTCAAAAGCGCAACGCAGAGTAGCCTGTTTGTTGAAACTATTCAGCTACGAAATAAAATTATCTTTCGTAAAGTTTGCACAAATAATGATACTTTGATGCAAGCTCTTCCGTAATTTGGTCCCAACTGAATCTCCAACTCCAATTTCCTCCGAGTTTACCGGGGAAATTCATCCGCGCTTGCGAACCGAGATTAAGAATATCCTGCATCGGAATGATTGCGTAATTGGCGACCGACTTGTACGCTTCCTTGATTAAAGGAAAAACAATCTCCGCGCCATAGTAATTCAGATAGTCCTGCGTCCATTCAAAAAGCTCGATATCCTCGCTCATCGCTTTATCGAAAAATCCTTTGGTTGTATCGTTATCGTGCGAGCCGGTGTAAACAACCGAGTTCCGGGAATAGTTATGCGGAAGAAAATTTTTGTCGCCATCTTTCCCAAACGCAAATTGCAGAATTTTCATCCCGGGAAATCCGAACTTATCCCTTAAAGCGCGTACTTCATCGGTAATAACGCCAAGGTCCTCGGCAAGAATGGGAAGATCGCCGAAGGTTCTTTTTATCTCGGTGAACAGCTCGTCGCCGGGCGCTTTAACCCACTTCCCTTTGATAGCATTTGGCGCTCCGCCGGGAATTTCCCAAAACGCCTCAAAACCTCTGAAGTGGTCAATACGAACAATATCGACAAGTTCAAACAATTTTCCGAAACGCTTCTTCCACCAGCTGAAATTATCTTTGCGCATTTCGTCCCAACGGTACAAAGGATTTCCCCACAACTGTCCGGTCGGACTAAAATAATCGGGCGGTACTCCGGCTACGGTTTCCAATTCGCCTTTTTCATTAACAGTAAACAACTCTCTGTTCGCCCATACATCGGAGCTGTCATAAGCAATAAATATAGGCATATCCCCGATTATTGTAATTCCTTTTTCATTGGCGTATTTTCTTAAGGCGCTCCACTCGTCGAAAAAAGTAAACTGAACAAACTTCTGATAATTTATTAAATCGGAAAGTTTTTCCTTCCACT
>JALWEC010000344.1 GCA_027036655.1 Melioribacteraceae bacterium | reverse complement strand
CCTCGGAGGTTTATGAGAATGAGGGGAAACTTCACCTTCAAGGTACTCGTTCCTTGAAGGTAACAGAGTCCCGAAAGAAGGATGACGAAAAACAATCGGCTCAACAACAAGCTTGACCGTTCTCTAACTGCAAACCGTAATCTATTTGTCAATCAGATGAAGCTTCAGTTTTTCTTTAAGCGATTCGGGGAGTTTTGTTTTTGTTAGGTTGCTGATTTCCAATGCCACATGAACGGTTTTTGCTTTTGCCAGTAGAGTCATATCCTTATTGTAAAAGTAGTAAGTGATTTCAAAGGAGTGATCTTTCAATTGTGAAACGCCTAATTCTACTTTAAATGTTGTTCCGCAGAAAAACGGATACGCAAAGCGGGTTTCGGTTTTTAAAACGGGATAAGCGATTTCCTTGTTGAGGTAATATTCGGGATAATCCGCCACCGATGAAATAAACATCTCGAAAGCTTCGTGAGCATATCTTAAAAGATTCGCAAAAAACATAATTCCGCCCGGGTCACAATCGCCGAAGTGAACAAACTTTTCTGTTAAAAACATTCCGCACCTTCTTTAGTCAAAGATAATTTGGAAAACAAAATAATAAAGTTCTTAATTTGTTGCTTAATCTATTTAGGTTGCATAAATTTCGCAATTAAATTTGAAAAAGAGAAACTTACTCATCGCATTGAAAAAATCAGACAATAAAAAATACTTCGCCGCTCGTTATTTGCTTACGGCTCTTCTGCTCTCAATTGTTCTTAACGGCGCCTCTTTATTTGCGCAAACCGGAAAAACAATAATTAAAAGAACGTACTACCCGAACGGAAAAGTAAAAACCGAAGGGGAATATGTAAACGGGAAATTAAACGGCTACTACCGCGAATATTACAGAGACGGAAAACTCTGGAAGGACTGGAATTTTCGCAACGGAAAAGAAGAAGGCGTTTCAAAATGGTATTTCCCCGACGGAAAATTGAGTATGGAATGGAATTATCACAACGGAAAATTAGAAGGTAAATCGAAGTGGTATTATGAATCGGGAGAACTTTGGGCGGAACCGCTTTACGTTCACGGTAAGCGGGAAGGTTTTACGCAGACTTATTACAAAATCGGGAAACTGCAGGGAATCTGGAGCTACAAAAACGGAAAGCTGAACGGAATAAGCAAAACTTTTTTTGAAAACGGAAAGATTGAAGTTGAGCGTAATTATAAAGATGGTAAACTTGAAGGAATAAATAAAGTTTATTTCTCATACGGCGGCGTTGCGCTTGAGGCAAATTATAAAAACGATAAGTTGAACGGAATTTCATATTTGTATTATCCCGACGGAAAAATTAAAGTTATCGATACTTACAAAAACGGACAAATTGTTAAGCGAATTCGATACGACATTGTCGGGCGGTTGGATAAGGTTGAGGAGACATTTAACGAATTTTACGACAGCGGAACTCTCAGAGCAATTAAAAAATTCAGAGAAGGGAAACTGAACGGAGTCTGCAAGTTTTATTATGAATCGGGTTTTCTGAAGGCGATAAAGAATTTCAGCGATGATATTCTTGACAGCGTTCAAGTTATGTTTCACGACGGCGGCTACCTTGCTGAAATTTCAAATTACTCTAACGGAATCCTAAATGGGAAAAGACTAACCTACAACCATGTCGGCTCGCTGATTAAAGAGGAATACTTTTTACTAGGGACATTGGAAGGAAGCGCAAAAGAATATTATGACGACGGAACGTTAAAGTCGGTCGCTCATTACAGGGAGGGAAAATACGACGGTGAAAACAAGCGGTTCTATCCGAACGGAAATCTGAAAGTTGTAGAGAACTTTGAAGCGGGTAAATTATCCGGAATTGCAAAATGGTTTTATCCTGACGGACAGATTAAGGAGTTTTCTTCTTATAAGAATAATCTTCCCGACGGAAATTGGTTTTCATACTTTCCTGACGGAACCGAAAAGGAAAGAGCATTTTACCGGAACGGAGAAGTTGTTAAGAATTAAATGTTGTAAGATTATTTAAGTCGAAGATAGTCATCCCAAATTTTATATAATTCCGAAGTCGCTAAAATATCATCGCCGCAGTAAATTGCAATCTCGTCGATTTTTCCCGCGCGATAAAGTTCGTTAACATCCATTCCCGAAATTCCTTTCGATTTTGGCGATTCTATTCCAAAAGCGCGAGTGTAAAAATCCAAGTTAAACTTCCGCACAAGTCCGTGAAATGTAAACTGCTCGAGCAAATCAACATGGGTGGAAGAATCGTACCGGCTTTTAATAAAATTGCGCGAGGGCTTTATTTTCAGCATTGCCGAGCGCAGCATAAGGAACGGGATGTCGAATTGTCTCCCGTTGAATGTTATTATCTTGTCCGCTTTAACTGCGTATTTCCAGAAGGTCTCCAGCATTTTCGCTTCGCTCATTCCGTGATACGAAATTTGTTTTTCCTCAACTTCCCATTCCCTTTTTTCTTCCGATTCAAACATTACATAACGATTTCCCGTTGTAATGTTCATCAAACCGATTACAATAACTTTTGCGGTCAGAGGGTAAAGATTCATATAGCGAACGGCTTCAAGCTCTTTTGCGGCTTTGGCTTCATCGTCGGTCTCTTTTGCGGCGTAGCGCAAAATGTATTCTTGCTGGGATTCGGAGAAAGATTCGAGAGGGAAAGCGCTTGTTTCAATATCGATTACAAGTTTTAATTTATCCGATTTCATACAGCCCCGATTGTTATGAATAGAAAAATTGTTTGCGACAAAACCAAATTAATAAATTAAAAGGAATTATTCCTTAAATTTTATTATGAAAAAAATGATAATTATCCTTTTTATTTCGACGGCTGTTTTTGCTCAAACGAAAAGTGTTGAGGATTCTTTAATATTTTCGGGAATCAGAGAGATTTACAGCATTAAGTTTGAGGAAGCATTTTCCACATTCGATAAATTGCGGGAAGTTGCTCCGCATAATCCGGCGGGAAAGTTTTTCGACGCTATGGTTACTTGGTGGCAGATACTTCTCGACCTGAATAATACGCGTTTTGATCAACTCTTTTATGATAAGCTGGAAGCCGTCATAGAGCAGTGTGATTCCGTACTTGATAAAGATGAAAACAACTACGATGCGCTTTTCTACAAAGGGGGCGCGCTCGGATTTCGCGGAAGGCTGCTGAGCGTAAGGCGGGAATGGGTGAAAGCGGCTTTGGATGGAAAAGACGCTTTACCGATTGTGGGGAAAATAGCCGATGAGTATCCGGAAAATAAAGATATTCAGCTTGGGCTTGGTATCTACAATTATTACGCAGCCGTAATTCCGGAAAAGTTTCCCTTTGTAAAACCGCTGATGTATTTATTCCCGCCGGGGAATAAGGAACTTGGTTTGTCGCAGCTTAAGATAGCGGCGTCCGAAGGGCGTTACGCAAAGTATGAAACGCGTTATTTTCTTCTGATGATTTATTTTGATTTTGAGAAAGACAACGATGAAGCAATGAAGTATTGTAAAATGCTTCTGAACGATTTCCCCGAAAATCCGAAGTTTGAAAATTTTTTGGCGCGAATCTATTTCAGAACAAGGCGGTTTAATCAAGCCGATTCGGTTTTTCAAGTTATCTATAAAAAAATTAAAGAAGGAAAGCGGGGATACAATCTTCAGTTAAAAAGAAGTACCCTTTACTATTTAGCTGATATTAACGCCCGCAAATGGAAAAATAAAAAAGCTGTCGAGCTGTTTAAGGAGAGTTTGAAAATTTCGGAGAAAATTGACGGAAGGCACGATTCCGGTTTTAAAGTTAACACGGCTCTCTATCTCGGGATAATTTACACGCGATTAAGAAATTATGAAAAGGCGCGCGAGTATTACGGAAAAGTTCTTCGGATGGACGAATATAACGGCTCGCACAAAAAAGCCGAGAAGAAACTCTCGGCTCTGAAAGATAAAATTAAAAATTAGCGCTTATA
Source organism: Melioribacteraceae bacterium (assembly GCA_027036655.1). Taxonomy (GTDB): domain Bacteria; phylum Bacteroidota; class Ignavibacteria; order Ignavibacteriales; family Melioribacteraceae; genus WGAL01. The sequence goes on along the minus strand of JALWEC010000344.1, from coordinate 5,330 downwards.
CCGAAGCGGTGAAGATTTCCCGTGGGACCGAAAGAGGAAAAGGCATAATCAATCAAATAACCTTTAACCTTTAAGCCGAAACCTGCGCTGAAACCCGCGATGCCGGATGAAAGTCCGAGACTCATTTCGTCCCGTTTATTATTATCGTAACCGAGACGAAGCATAAGGGAATTGCTCAATCTCAGTTCGCCTCCTACCGTCCACTGTGAAAATCTGTCGGCTATTTTATCATACTTATCGGCGAGATGATTTACCGAGACATAAAATTTTAGGGGGAGATGAGCCAACTCTTTAGTCAGACCAATTCTCACGTCAAGGGGAAGTGATTCTTCAACGGTTGTGTAATTGGATAATTGTTTTCCCAAGTGAAGAACGGACAAACCGAAACTCCATTTACTTTCCGGAATTAAATAAAGCAAGCCCAAGTCGGTAGAAATACCGGTCGATGAGTATTTTTCAATACCGGAGTAGATAAATCTGAAGTTAACGCCGTAGTAAAAATTCTTATCTATCTCATTTCCGTAACCAACCGAAATAGCAAATTCGGATGCGTTGAAAGTCCCGAGTTTGTTGCCGAATTTATCCGCGCTTGTGAACGAGCCGTAATTAACGAGCTGAATTCCGGTTGAAATTCTACCGATATTCTCAAACCGATGAGAAGCCGAAAGGGAAACCGAGTTTATTCCGTCGAGATGTTTAAGGAATGAGAATGAAACGGGAGTTTTCCGGAGAGTATTTATTCCCGCCGGATTGTAGAAAATAATATTCGGGTCGTCGGTTGCGGCAACAAACCCGCCGGCGAGAGCCGCCGCCCTGGGGGAATTATCCATAGTTAAAAAATTGTATGTGGTTTGAGCCGAAAGCGTTGCGGCAAAAAGTAAAACCGCTGCGAATAATCTTTTCATAAAAATTCCTAAATTGAGACTTTTGCAAAACCTAAAGTTGTCATATTGAGTTCGTCAAGCTTGCCTTGATTATTTTTCGTCGGGGGCGAAGGTAAAAGCCAACCGAAATATCTCTAAATTCGGTATAATTGCCGGTCCTGAGATTCTTCATTCCGCTTCGCTTCATTCAGAATGACAAATTATTATGTTATGCAAAGCTTTCTAATTAATAATCATCAGTTTAATAATTATATTCAATAATTACAAGGCGATTATTAATTCTTACTCTAATTTTTCAATCTGCTCTCTATCTCGGATTTTGTTTTTTCGAGATAAGTTTTTACCGCTTCATCGTCCGGATTTAACTCGCCTGCTTTTTTTAGGAGCGGTAAGGCAATGTCGAATTTCTTTTCGATAAAATAGAGAAAACCTAAATTTTTATAGCCTACTTCCAGCTCGGGATAAAGTTCGATAATTTGTTTGAATATTTTTTCAGCCGGCTCAAAGTTTTGCATTTCAATTGCCTGTTTGCTTAAAAATAAAGCCCAGTTAACCCAGCCGCTGATAAGCAGGCGCTTTAATGAGTTATCTTTTTCAACAATCTTTTCCCATTTTTTCTTAAGTATATCTGAATTTCTCGCGTGTATTTCCACGGCGGTTTCCGATTTGTCGTAATAGCTGATTTTTCTCATAGAGCGAATACTTCCGCTCCACTCGTGATCATAAGCAAATGAGGGAACAATGTAGCTTGCCAGTCCGGCTCTTTTTATCTGCAATCCGATATCCCACTCTTCAAAGTAACAGGGTGTAAAAGCGTTCTCAAATTTAAGATTGTTTTCATCGAAGTATTTTTTCCTTACTCCGAAAAGGAATCCGGAAACGGCATCGACTTCCTGAATTTGGTCAAATTTATTTTTATCGAAATAATGAAGATCGGCAAGTTTATCAAAATGAAAGAAAGAACCTTGCGGTCCCACCATTGCGGCGTTTGGTTGAGAGATAATAGCCTGCTCAAAATCTATGATAGCGCTTTTTTCAACATGGACATCGGAGTTAACAATAAAAACAATCGGTGTTCTTGCAATGTTCAATCCGATGTTCCACGCACGGGCGACGCCGACGTTCTTTTTCATCACGGCGTAGTAATCAATTCGCGGATCGTCTTTTATTTCATTTGCCACTTCTTCGGAGTTAAATACGACAATTACTTCTCCCTCGATTTTTTCCAAATCATCTAAAAGCGTTTTTATATTGTACTGACTTGCGGGGGCGTAATCAATCACGGGAATTACAAAACTCCGTTTTAATTTATTTATCATAGAAGTTTTTACGGATGTAAACTTAACCGATTTTTCACGCAGTTCCTCGGCTGTTAACGTTGAGTTTTTCTCGCCCGAAATTACGGCGAGCATATCTTCGGCTCTGTCGGAATATTTGTGAGCGTTTCGTACAAGTTCCATTCCACGCTTGGCTATTGCCTCTCTTAACTCATCATTCTCGAGATAAAAATTAACTACATTACCGATATTCACATCTTCTTCATATAAAGCGTAATCTTCATTTTCAACGAATAACTCCCTCTGACCGCTATTGGTTGTTTTATCGGAAAGGAGAAGCGAGCCGGTTGACATCGCTTCGAAAAAGCGCATATTCAAATCATTCCGGACGGAATTGTTAAAAACAATCTTTGATTCGGAAAATATTTTTGACATTTCTTTCAGGAAAGCTCTTTCGTAATAGAAATCAAAATTTGACTTTAGATACTCTAACAGTTGAACTCTCCGCTGATTGCCGATAAGCGAACCGACAAATCCAACATCATGAATTCTAGTTTCGGAAAATTTATCATGCGTTTCCGGATCAGCGCCGAGGGGTAGCCAAAAAACTTTTTCGTTGCCGGCATTTATAAAATCTTTTAGATATTCTTTTTGTGCAATAAAAACAAAATCAAAATTTTTTGCCAGTTCAATATGGTTTTGCAAGTGCAGGTGGCTATCAATTAAGTAACACGCCGTTGGAATTGGTAATGAGTTTGTATTGCGCGGAATAATTCTTCCTACGGATTCTATCCAGATAAATGCTTCCGGCTGTTTATATGGGGGAGTATCGTTAAAAATTTGCAGAATGTCCGGTTCAAAATCGGTGGGAATATCCTGAGGTAAAATCGGCTGTTTCAGATTTTCGAGCTTCCACTTTGTGATATATTCGGAAGGAAGCTGTGGCCCGATTGTAGTTACATCATATTTTTTTCTGAAAGCTTTTTCAAAATAAACCGCGGTTGTCGCGGGGTAAGAAACATAGTAAAGCCAAATCTTTTTCATTCAAAAACTCCGAATTAATAAAACATTTTCATGAGTTTGAAATTCCTCGCGCGGAAGCGGATTTTATCTATCCGCATTTGGGAATAACAAACTTAAAAAATCAGATAAATATCTTAGTTAATATATCAAAGTTAACGCATCAAAAAAAATACCAGAAAAAAGTTTGATTCCGGTTGGTATTTAGAGTTTATGCAAAAAAAGTGTGGAATATTAACCAGCTGTCCAAATGTTATATTTTATAATCAGCATGTTGTTGCTTTTCCAAATCGCTTAAAAACCTTGAAACACTCTAAAAAGAGTAAAAAAACAGAGGGAAAATATTTTGGCCCGATAATTGAAAATTGTGTGCAAGGAAAAATATCAAGAATTGGTAGAACAACAGGAACATATCGTTAAAAAGGAAAAACTCACAACCGAAGAGAATTTCGAATATTATTTGGAACTCGGGAAAGAGTCTATTCGCAGAAAAGATTCGGCGCACGCTTCCGAAGCGTTAAGAAAAGCCGCGCAGTTTCGGAAAACCGGCGAGCTTTATCTGCTGCTCGGCGTAGTGCATGAGGATTTACACAGTTTTGAAAAAGCCGCCGAGTATTTTAAAAAAGGGATTGATATTGATTCGAGAAATCCGGAACTGTTTGTTGAACTCGGGACTTTATATTACAAAACGGGGAAAAAAGACGCCGCCGAATTTTACTACGGCGAGGCGCTTGCAATTCGTCCGATGAACTTCAGCGCAAACTTTAATATGGGAATAATTCATCGCGATAAAGGGAACTGGGCGCGGGCTATTGAATTTTTGAAAAAAGCGGAACTTGTAAGTCCCAATAATTTCCTTACGCTTTATAATTTGGGATTTTGCTATCAACAGTTGGGTAATTCGGAAAAGGAAGCGGAATATTACAGAAAAAGCGTGCATGAAAATCCCGTAAGTCCGGAAGCAAATTTTGCTTATGGAAATGTTTTGAAAGAGGATAAAAATTGGGAGAGAGCAAAAGAATATTATAAAGCTTCACTTCGGATAAAACCGGACCAGCCGAAAGTTATGACGAATCTCGGAATAGTTTATCATTATATCGGCAAGTTTGAGGAATCGAAAGAACTGTTGGAATCCGTGATTAAGCTGGAGACTGATAATTTGGACGCGATTGTTAATCTTGCCGCTAACTATTACGAGCTGGGTGATTTTGAAAAATCAAAAAAGTATTATGAGAAAGTTCTGAACAAAATCCCCGACGATGCGGTAACTCATTTTAATTATTCGCTCCTTCTGTTTACAATTGAAGAATACGACAAGGCGCTTAACGAATATGAATGGAGACTTAAAACATGGGGAAAAGAAACTGCGCTTAAAGATATTCCCGATTGGCAAGGAGAAGAGCTTACGGGGAAGAGAATTTTTGTAATTGCCGAGCAAGGATTGGGCGATGCGATTCAATTTGTACGATATATTAAGGAAGTGAAGTCTCGCGGGGCTTATGTAATCATGCAAGCAAGAAAACCTCTCGTTGAACTTTTTGAAGAGAGCGGAATCGCCGATGAAATTACGCCCGATATTGATGAAAAGCAAAATGCAGATTATAAAATACATTTGATGAGTATTCCGAGCGTTATAAAAAAATTTCCGCTTGAAGTTGAAAAGCCATACATTAAAGTAAATTCGAAGAAAAGTAAATTAAGCGAAACAGCTTCGGATAAAATAAAAGTCGGAATTACCTGGCGCGGAAACAGCAAGCACATGTATGATTTTAAGCGTTCGGTAAAACTTAAATATTTTAAGAAACTGTTTGTCAATCAAGAGGCGGAGTTCTATTCGCTGCAGATTGATCCGACTGAAGATGAAAAGAAAATACTGGGCGAATATGGCGTGGCGGATTTATCTTACGAGCTTCATTCCTTTTTGGACACAGCGCAAATTATTAATGATTTGGACCTCATTATTTCCGTTGATTCTGCGGTAGCGCATCTTGCGGGAGCAATGGGGAAAGAGGTTTGGCTCGCAATTTCAAAAGTTTCCGATTGGCGCTGGGGAACAAGCGAAGGTAAAACAGCTTGGTACAAAACGATGAAATTGTTCCGTCAGCAGGAGCCGAAAGAATGGGGCAGAGTTTTTGAGAGAATCGGCAAC
>JALWEC010000343.1 GCA_027036655.1 Melioribacteraceae bacterium | reverse complement strand
ATTTTCTACCTGCGACTTTTCAAAAATTTTATCAAATTCAGGATTTTGGTAATTGAATAAATTAACATACTTTCCGCTTTTTGAATAGAAAAGCTGATAATACTCGGAAAGATCAGGGAATGAGGGCGACATACTTATTCTGAAAATATCCGGACGATTTTTAATAATCCTTTCGTAATATCGTTTCGGGTTCACATTTCTGGCTACTTTTAGATTTAATGATTTCATTCCGGATTCAATTATATTGAGAAACGGCGCGTTTACCGAAGATGATAATTCATAAATATTATTGTCATTGCTAAAATTTCCCGCTAAAGCTTTACTTTTTACCGGATTGAATTGGTACCAGCGCAAGGTTGAATCGCCCAATAACGAAGCGGGAGCAAGAGTGTTCTGCGGAAAATACTTAAACTCCGACGAAACATATAACTTTTGTCTGTTCAATGAATACGCAAGCGCTTTCCGTAACTCCGGATTTTTGGCAAGCGGAGTATTCTTTTCGAAAGAAAACCCAAAGAATCGAATTTCCAATGCATTTTGAGTTTTGATTATTTTGAACTTTGTGGTATCCAATTCGTTTTTTAGCGAATTATATTCGTCCCTATCGAGCGAAATGTAATCGCATTTACCTTTAAATAAATCGCCTATTTTTTCTTTTTCATTTGAAAAAAATTTAAAAGAAACGGCTTCGAGAAATGGCAAGCTTTTACCGTTTTTATTTTTTCGCCGGTAATTTTTGTTTCGAATAAAATAAACTTCCTCAGTCGGGTTCCAAGAAGAAAGCTTAAACGGGCCTGTTCCGATTGGATGCTCAGCAATTTCATTTCCGTAATAATTAACCGCTGTTTCGGAAAGAATAAAAGCGGAAGGCGAAGCAAGTAATTTCAAAAAAACAACATATGGCTTGTTTAAAATAAATTCAATCGAAAATTTATTTCTTATTTTAATACCCGAGATTGAGTCCGTTAAACCTTGCTGAAAATCCCTAATTCCTTTGATTTTATCGGCAAAAAGAGAAAAATTTACGCTTGGATTTTTGCGATCGGCAATTCTTTTGAAAGTAAACAAAACATCCGATGCGGTAAGCTCGCGTTCTTTGTCTGATTTGAAACAGGGATCACTGTGAAACAATATTCCTTTTTTAAGGTGAAAAACGTATCGCAAACCATCCTTTGATATTTCCCATTTTTCGGCAACTCCGGCATTATCTTTAGAATCTCCAACCAATCCATCGTATATTAACCGCGAAGCTAAAACGTCTGATAAATATAAAATCTTATTCGGATCAAGGGTTTCTACCGGTGAGAAAATTTTAACATTTAAAGTTCCGCCTTTATTTAAGAGGTTTTTTCTGTTTTTGCTATTTTGACAAGAATTAAAGAAAAATAAGAGAAGAATTAAAACGAGGAAATAACCTAGCGCACTTTTAAATGTTTTCATCGGAACTTTAATCTTAAGTTTATTTAATTATTAATTTACACGATAAAATAGAACACGCAAAATCAAAATATAAAATAAAACACATCCAACCAAAATTTGTTGTATTATCCAAATGTTTTCATTTGAATAAGTAATGTAAATTCAAGTTTACCGTGACACTTTTCGTCACGATACTACCTTCTATACAGAAAAAGCGGTTTAACGGCTGAGGTTGAATTCCGGTGAAATTACCACACACACATTCCGCCTAAGGCGAAAACACAGCCGATGGTATATTATTAAAATTTTGCCGGTTTAAGACTCAGTTATTTTCAGTTCTAAAATTTTCATTTGTTATTTTAATTCTTAATACACATCTTTGTAATTTCTTATTCAAACTATACAAAAGGAATTTATGAGCGAAAATCACTCTTACACCGGCGGAACTACATGGAGATTTCCTAAAGATTTTTGGATTGCAAACTTCATGGAGTTATTGGAACGAGCCGCATATTACGGCTTTTTTATTGTTCTAACTTTGTATCTTACCGATATAGTGGGCTTTACCGATATTCAAACCGGTTTTATAGCGGGAATTTTTTACGGAACTCTTTATCTTCTACCTCCGTTTGTAGGCGCATATGTGGATAAAATCGGTTTTAAGAAGGGCTTAATTATTGCGTTTTCCCTCCTTTCAATCGGGTACTTTCTTCTCGGGGTTTATCATGCAAAAGCAGCCGTTATCCTTTTTCTTATAATTTTGCTTGTTGGCGCATCATTTATCAAACCTCTTATTACCGGAACCGTCGCAAAAACCACTACGGTTCAAAACCGCGCGCGAGGTTATTCCCTTTTTTATTGGACTGTAAACATCGGCGCCTTCGGAGGAAAAACGGTTGTGCCTTATATTCGCCAGGGAATCGGTCTTGAATACGTAAACTTTTTCTCTTCCGCAATGGCGTTGTTTGCGCTCATTTTCGCTATTATTGTTTACAAAGAACCCGACACAAGCTATGAAAGTAAAACAATTCAAGACTCGCTTCGCGCTTTAAAAGCAATTTTTCTGAAGCCGCGCCTTTGGACGTTAACCTTAATCATCACGGGATTCTGGCTGATTCAAGGTCAGCTTTACGCTACAATGCCGAAGTACGTTATCCGGCTTCTCGGCGAAGGAGCAAAACCGGAATGGCTCGCGAATGTTAATCCCTTGGTCGTGGTAATTTTTGTTGTTCTCGTAACTCAAATGACGCGGAAGTTGAGAGCTATCAACACAATGATTATCGGGATGTTCATTATGCCGATTTCCGCGCTTGCGATGGCTATGAGTCAGCCGACCGGCTCGGCTTACATAAATCTGCTCGGGATACAAGTTCCGCAGCTTACTTTTATGATGATTCTCGGTATTGCGATTCAAGGACTTGCCGAGTGCTTTATCTCCCCGCGTTATTTGGAATATTTTTCCTTCCAAGCTCCCAAAGGAGATGAAGGTCTCTACCTTGGATTCAGCCATCTTCATTCATTTTTATCTGCAATTTTAGGATTTAGTCTCTCGGGATTTTTGCTGGATAAATACTGCCCCGATCCGCGAACGCTTCCCGCCGGACTAACCGAAGCGCAAAAAACTCTTTATTACGCAGACGCACATTACATCTGGTACTACTTTGTAGCAATCGCCGTTGTGGCGGCTGTATCGTTATATATTTATAAACTGGTTACCGATTACATCGACAGAAAAAACAATGTGGAAATTGCAAGCTGATGGGAGTAAAGCCGTTAAAAAGATTCGGGCAGAATTATCTGAAAGATAAAAATACGATTGAAAAAATCTCGCGGGTTTTCGCTCCAAGATTAGATGATTCCGTTATTGAAATCGGTCCCGGATTAGGAGCGCTTACTTCCGAAATTTATGATAAAGTAAAAAATTACGCGGCGATTGAAATTGACAACAGAGTAATTGAATCGCTAAAGGAAAAATTCCCGGCGGCAACGATTCTTAACGCCGATTTCTTAGAAACCGATTTCGGCATAATTCCCTTCCCTCCCAAATACAGGGTTATCGGGAATATTCCGTATAACATTACCGCGCCGATACTTTTCCGGCTAATCGAATTCAACGCGTTATTCCTCGACGCTTTACTCATGGTGCAGTATGAAGTAGCCGCAAGGTTAACAGCCAAACCGAGGACAAAACAATACGGACTCCTTACCGTAATCTTAAATTATTTTGCCGAAGTTAAGCTGGAGATTAAAATCTCGCCAAATGTATTTTATCCGAAACCGAAAGTAAGCTCCGCAATAATTTCGTTAAAGTTTAAAGAACCGGAAATCAAAGCCGACGACGAAAAACAATTTATCGCCCTCGTTAAATCGGCATTTGCCACAAGAAGAAAAACCATAAGAAATTCTCTGAAAAATAGTATCTTTGAAAGTTATATAAATTTGGATTTGCCCGTGAATCTCAGCAAACGGGCGGAAGACTTGACAGTTAATGATTTCGTAAACTTATCTAATTTCATTAGTCGGAAAAATGCCGGAAGATAAATCACAGCCAACAATTAAACAGGTTATCCAGCTTGAGCCGGAATTGATTGATAATATCGAGCATCTTGTCGATATTAAAGCCGCTCAGTCGCTGAAAAACATCTTCCTTGATATTCACCCCGCCGATATCGCCGAGATTATCAACCACCTCCCTTTTGATAAAGGACTTTACCTATTCCGTCTTCTCGATACCGAAACAGCGGGCGACGTTTTAACCGAAGTTGACGAAAACATTCGCGAAAAACTCCTCGATGTTTTGGGCACAAACAAAATCACCGAAATTGTCGATGAGCTTGAAACCGACGACGCCACCGATATTATTGCCGATTTGCCGAAAGACGTTCAGCGGGAAGTTCTCAGCAACATCGACGAGGAAGATTCCGAAGACGTTAAGGAACTCCTTAAATACCCGGAAGATACCGCCGGCGGTATCATGTCCAGCGACTTCGTGTTTGTTTACGAAGATCAGAGTATCAACGACGCAATCGACAAAGTCCGTGAAAACGCCGACGAGTTTGAACACATTTACCACGTTTACGTTCTTACCCGCGAAGAAAAACTGCTTGGATTTGTCCTTCTAAAATCTTTGCTTATTTACTCCCGCCATACTTCAATCCGCGAAGCTATTGAAGAAGATTTAATCTACGTATATCCGGAAACCGACCAGGAAGAAGTCGCCCGTGTAATGGAAAAATACGATCTCGTAGCCGTTCCGGTTGTTGACCACGAAATGCGCATGCTCGGTCGGATCACAATTGACGACATCGTTGACGTAATCCACGAAGAGGCGTCTGAAGATATCCAAAAAATAGCTGGTGTTACCGAAGAGGAAGAAGCAAGCGACTCCATATTTGATATTTCAAAAAGCCGTTTGCCCTGGCTTTATGTCAGTCTTTTCGGCGAAATGATTAGCGCGTTAATTCTCTCCTCTTTCCACGCTTCGTTGGAGCAATTTATTGTCGCTAGTTTTTTTATTCCCGTAATAATGGCTCTCGGCGGAAGTTCGGGCAATCAGGCTGCCATTATCACCGTGCGCGCGATCAGCACCGGGAATTTTTGGCCGAGTCAAACTTTTAAGAAACTTCTTAAAGAATTCGGAGTGGCAAATCTCAATGCGCTTGCGCTCGGCTCGGTACTTTTAATGATTACATATCTTTTCTTTGATACCAACATTCACTTTTCAATTCTCCTTGCGGCAACGCTTTTTATTATCTTAAATTTTGCAACCATTATTGGCGCGGCTATACCGATTTTCCTTAACAAAGTCAAAATCGACCCAGCCATTGCAACGGGACCTTTCGTTGCAACAATGAACGATATTTTCGGATTATTAATTTACTTGTCACTGGTTACGATTTTCTTCTCATAAGCGATGTGCCTTAAAATTAAAGAACTGCTGAAAACGCTTAATGCCGCAAACCTGGCGGTAATTCTTTTTCTTCAGTTTATAAACCTCATTTCAATTATTTATTATGATAGAATTCCCGCTTGGGCGGCTATATTAATTGTAAATATAATAACAACCGCAATTATTCTTTTTATTTCTTCGCAGAGTAAAAAAAGCGACAGCAAGTTTTATCGTTATTTTAATTACTGGTATTTACCGGTTCTCATAATGATTATTTTTAAAGAATTGTTCTTTATTGTAGATCCGGTTCAGGGAATAATTTTCGATAAATATTTAATCGAAGCGGACCGCTTTATTTTCGGAGGCAATCCCGCAGACTTTCTTTATCATATAGCGAACCCGGTTTTAACCGAACTGCTGCAGATAGCTTACGTAAGTTACTACTTCCTCCCGATTATCTTAGGTTATGAGCTTTACAAAGAAAACAGGAAAATCGAGTTGGAATACTTAATGTTCTTGGTAATGTTCGGCTTTTTCCTTTCCTATTTCGGCTACCTTGGTTTTCCGGCTGTAGGTCCCCGATTTACAATTTTTAACTTTTCAAATTTAGATAAAGATTTACCCGGTCTCTTCCTTACGCATTTTTTACGCGATTACATTAACTCCGGCGAAGGCATTACTCCCCACACGCTTTATCCGATTAAGATTGTCGAAAGAGACGCTTTCCCGAGCGGCCATACGGACATTACGCTTCTCGTTTCCTATCTTGCGGTTGTTTTTAACGCTAAAACTAAAAAATTTATACTCCCTATCGGATTTTTAATTATCTTTGCGACTGTTTATTTGCGTTACCATTATGTTGCGGATTTAATTGCCGGAACAATCTTTATGATTTTCACCGCATGGTCCGGATATTATCTTTTTAACGCGTGGCAGAGAAAAAGAAACGATGAAACAATTAGCTTAGGAAAAGATGCAAACCAAAGTTGACAAAAAACAAATATTTGTAAAAAACGTTTTTGATCCGATTGCAAAAAAGTATGATTTACTCAACCACCTTCTCAGTTTCGGGATCGATATTTACTGGCGAAAAAAATCTCTCGCTTTAACCAAAATTACCAAAGAAGCTAATCTGCTGGATGTGGCTTGCGGAACGGGAGACTTTTCCATTACCGCGAGAAAATTCGGCGTAACCAGAATTACCGGTTTGGATTTATCGTTTGAAATGCTGAAGGAATTTCATAAAAAATCCGATTGGGCGATTGGCAGTATTGTTCAGGGAGTCGCTGAAAAACTTCCGTTTAAGTCAGATTCATTCGATAATATTACCGTCGGATTCGGCGTAAGGAATTTTTACGATATAAAAAAAGGTTTGGACGAATTTCACAGAGTTCTAAAATCGGGAGGCAAAGCGACAGTTCTGGAACTCAGACTGCCGAAGCACAAGCTTTTTAAGCTACTCTACAATTTGTACTTCAATAAAGTTTTACCCGTTATTGGCAAGCTGATTTCCAAAAATGATGTTTCATACACTTATCTTCCCAATTCCGTTGCATTGTTCGACAAACAGGTCAAAGTGGATAAAATCCTTATGGAGATAGGTTACAAAAACGTTGAAGTCCACAAATTCACTTTCGGCATAGTCCAATGCACAATAGGTGAAAAATAAAAAGGAGAGCTTCAGGTTAAAGTCCGCTCTCCCTTTGAAAAAATCTTAAAATTTCCTGAAAGTTTTATTTCAATTCTTTCAAAATATTTATTATCGCTTTAACTTCGGTTACAAGCTGGTCGGTATTTCCCGCAAAACCTACGCTTCTCATTCTGATATTTCCATCCCTGCCGATAAAAACTTTTGTCGGGATTCCGGTAACTTTGTATGCTGTAACCGCTTTGTTGTCAGCGTCGATTAAAAATTCAAGCTTATAATTATTCTTCTTAGCAAAATCTTTCACATTCTGAACTTTATCCTTAACATTTTCCCAAGTATTTATGAAAAGAAAAACCACATCTTCGGAATTTTTATATTCATTCGCCAATTTGTTCATTGCGGGAAAGGAGCGCAAGCAAGGTCCGCACCAAGTCGCCCAAAAATCCAAAACAACAATTTTACCTTTCAGAGATGATAGAGTTACGGATTTTCCGTTTACGTCTTTAAGAGTAAAATCGGGAGCATGCTCGTTAACCAATTCTCCTTTGATTTTCCGGATCATCATCTCTTTTGCGGAATTTTGATTTTTACTCAGATAAGTTTCAAAACCTTTATCCGAACCTTTCGATGCTATATACGCTTTTTTCAAATCTTTCAGCATACCTTCTGTCGAATTGCCTTCCTTGATGAATCTCTCCCCTTTTTTAAGAGCCTCATCATTTAAGCCGGCATTTACCAAAACATGAATATACGATTCAAGTAATTCCGGTAAAACATTGTAATTTATGGTATTTACAATGGCTTCTTTTAATATGGATAGAGCTTTTTTATTATCATTTTTCTTCAAATATATTTTAGCCAATCCATACTGATTTTTCCCGAGATAATATTTGATTTGAGCTTCATATTCGTTTAACGACATATCTTCCGGCAGCGTTTTGGTCAAATCGGCAAGCAACTCTTTTGCATGCTCCGCTCCTAAATCATAAAGATGCTCCGCCGAGTTCAAATCACCTTTTTTCAGAAATTCATCTCCGGCAAAAGCAAAATAGTAGGGATGAATTAAACTTTTGTTCCGAGTGAAAAAATCAAATATAATTTTCTTCTTACCGGTTTTTGTAGCATAGTAAGCGGCATTGTTGAATAAATCGTTTACGCTTTTATCCGTAGGAAAATTGTTTTTTAATCTGTTCAGAAGTTGTTTTTTCTTAATAAAGTCCCGTTCCATTCTGAATTTACTTATCAGCGATTGTTCGGCGACTTTTCCTTTCGGATTTAATTTAATCGCTTCTTCCTTATATTTGCCGGATTTTACATTCTCCCCGAGATTTCCGTACCATGTCCAGAGAATCAAATAATCATTATCGGTTTTATTCTTTTTAAGCCTTAGTTTCTCAAGTTCGTTTTTAATCAATTCTTTCGCTGCATTTTTATCTTTTTTCCACATTGCCTCAAAATATTGGTCGAGATATTTATTCTTCAATTCGGGATTTGCATTAAAAGCGGAATCGAAGGCATCGAGAGCTTTTTTATAATCTCTTGCCATTCCGCCCACTCTTCCCCAGCCTGTATAAGCAACAGCCAAGTCAGCTTCGGCTTCCGCCGGAATTTTTCCCGTTTTATCGGCAAAAAGAATTACATAACCTTTTTGCCCGTTATTTTCCTCTTTTTCGTCGCCGTCTGTAAACTTGATAATTACTCCCGAACATTTTGACGGCGCTTTAACTTTTGCCGTCCAAATGTTTTCTTCCTTTTTCATCGTTTTTTCAACGGTAGTATCCGGCTTATCGTTAAAAAAATATGCGAACATTTTAACCGAGCTGTCTTTAGCCAGTTTGGTACTGTCGGCGTTAAAATAAATCGTGATATTTTCACCCGCCGCAAGTTTATCAGGTTCATACGAAAATTTACCTATATGCTCCTTTTTTCCGGAGCATGATGAAAGGAAAACAACTAACATAAATAATGACAATAATTGAACTGCTTTTCTCATTTTCTTACCTCTTGTTGTTAAAAAATTTATTAAAAGAATTCTTTTGAGTAATTTTTAGAAGTCTTTACATAACCTAAATTTGTCATATTGAGTTCACCACGGCTAAGATGGAGCCGTCTAAAATATCTCTAAATTCGGTAAAATTACCAGTTTTGAGATTCTTCTCCCGCCAAGGCGGGATCAGAATGACATTTTATTGGGTTATGCAAAGCTTTCTCATACTTACAACAAATTAATTTTCGCATTTCAGCAATAGATTAACCTTTGCGAAGAAAAAATAAGCGCAAAAGTTCTGAGCATTTAGCGGATTAATTCTAATCCGTGAAAATCAAATAAAATCTGTGT
>JALWEC010000342.1 GCA_027036655.1 Melioribacteraceae bacterium | reverse complement strand
CATATTATCGGAAGGAAGTAAAAAAAGTTTAACAAAAAAATTGTCATTAAAAATTTTTCCAATAAGTTAACCCGCTTTCTCCCTAATGACAATTTTGGGTTTAATTTACATCCGTTTTTGTTTTTTCTATCTGCATAAAAAAAGCCTCTACCGTTTTACCGGTAGAGGCTGGCTTTTACAATTCAAACAATATTAATTACCAATAATTTGAAGCTTAACGGAATAACTGCAATACTTGCTGTGGAGCCATATTCAACTGTGCTAACATTGCCGTTGCAGCCTGTCCGATTATCGAGCCGCGCGTTGCGTTTAATTGTTCCATTGCCATATCCGCATCAAACAATCTGCTTATGCTGGCTTCGGCATTCGTTACGGCTACGTCAAGCGTGCTCGATTTAATATCCAATCTTTGCGAGAAGTTACCGATATCTCCCAATGCGTCTGTTACCGCTGATTTTAAGCTGGTTAAAGCTGTCTGCAATGCGGCTACCGAACTTGCGCCTGTGGTACAAGCAAGAGTTGAAGCGGAAACATTAGCAAAACTGCCGAGCGATGCGGAAATTCCGGAAGCGTATCCGCCGCCTCCTGTACTTGCCAATGAAGAAGCAAAATCAAGATTCAATGTATCGCCAGCTTCGCCAACTTGGAATGTAAATCCCGGTCCTGCGGCAGAGAAAAGCAACTGAGTATTATTAAATTTTGTGTTCTTCAATGTGGAGTTAATTTCATTGGCAAGAGCTTTGATGTCGTTTGCCAATGCGGTACGGTCGTTTGTCGGGTTTGTCGAATCGGAAAGTTTTCCGTCAATTTTTACCAACAGGTCGTTAATTCCGAGCAACGAACCTTCTGCCGTGGAAAGCATATTTTTTGCAGAAGCAATGTTATTTTGTGCTCCGTGATAAACTGCTACTTTCCCTTTAAGGGAAGTTCCTACGTTGAATCCGGACGTATCGTCTGCTACGTGCATAATTCTTTTGCCGGATGCAAGTCTTAATTGGGCTTTGGTGGTTTGTGCATTTACTTTGGCTAATTCATAATAAGCCTTCAATGCGCTGATGTTTGTGTTGACTTTAAAAGCCATTGTGTACCTCCATGTATTTGTTTATGGTTTTAGTCAAGTCTCCCTACTTGACCTTGTGATTACTTTTTTACATCCATACTATCGGAACAAATTCGGAAAAGTTTAGTATGAACTAAAATTCAAAAGAACTTAAATTAACCTGCTATTTCCTTATAGATTTTATCCACAACCTTATTAAGAACAGCTTCGCTATTATAGAAACCGCTGTTAATTTTTTCTTTAACTTCCGACAATTTGGCTTTATCCATCTCTGTCCCTTTTAACTTTTTAGCTGCGGAAGATAATTCTAACTTATCATTAATTTTATTGGACTTTTTTGTAACTTCCTTTGAGACGCTTTTTTTATTATTGTAAGCGTTTACCAAATTCGGATTTACATAACCGTTATTGACCCCTTTTACGTCCACTTTTTACCTATTTATAGTTTATTAATTTCTTTTTATTATTAATTAAAAATAACTCTTTTTTTAAAGATATGCTTTTTTCACTCTTTTCTGCAATAATATTATCGAACTTTTCTTTTATTACTTTAGCTTTATCGGTCAAAAATTTATTATATTTTTTTAGTTCTTCAAGTCCGAAATTTGATTTCAAAATCTCTTTCTGCTTTGATATATCTTCATAAAGGAAATTTATCCTACTGATTTTCCCGTTAAAATTTTCATCGTCAATATTATCAAGAAGGAATAAAACTTCCGAGAAATTTTTCTCAATCCTCTTAATTCCTTGTACCGGTTCCATTAAAAGAATCCTCCTCCGAATTGCGAATACATTTGCTGACTCATTAATAACTGCGCTAATTGCTGCTGCAGGGATTCATACTGTTTTCTAAGATTTTCAGCCTGTTTGTCGATACTTGACTGTATTGAATCAACTCTGTCATTTAAATAGCTTACGTTATTGTCCAAAGAATTTATTACATCTGCTATCGAGCCGTCGGTACCTACATACGAATCCAAAGAGTTATAAAGGGACGTGGCTACTCCGTTTGTGGAATTAAACAGATCCTCCACTTGGTCCGGATGATTCTGCAAAGCCGTTTCAAAAGCGCTGGAATCCGACATTGACAGCCCGGTGCTCGGGTCAAATGTAATTCCGATTTCCGAAAGGTAGGCATAATTGCCGGAGGTTAAACCGTCAACTTTTCCGATTGCAATATCCTGCAGCTTTTTCATTAATGAATATGCGGTTGAATCGCCCGCGAAAATTCCTCTACCCGAATCCCCGGAGTAGTAACGATTTTTTATATAGAGATACGAATCGTTGAACTTCGAGATAAAATCATTTACTTTCGATTTTATCTCGTCAACGTCTTTTCCAACCGTAGCGGTTACGGTAGTGTCCGTACTTTCCATTTTGGCTTTTAAATTAATGGTCAAATCCGAAACCAAATCCGTAATCGTGTTGGAATCCCGCTGGACTTGAATGCCGTTAAATTCGAGCACTGAATTTAATTCGTTGCTTGTCGAATTTGTCGCGTCGTAGATAAATCCGGCATCGGTATCGGTAGTTGTAACGGTATGGTCAGTCAAAATAGTTGACGTCAGCCCTACAAAATCAAGAGCGCTTCCCGAAGTATCGGACATAATTAATCTGTTGTCGTATCCTGAATTTTTAGCCGTAATGGACAACTTGGAATTTCCGGTTGTCGGGGCAAACACCGACGCCGAAGCGAGCGCATTCGCTGATTTTTCTTTGGTAACATCGATATTCAAATTTGACGAATCAAGCAAAGTTCCGGAATCGTCTGCGGCTGCCATTGTGATATATTGGCTTTTATCGTTAACCGTAATTTTTAAGCTTACATCCGTACCATCGGTAACCTTTTCGGCGGTAACGCCGTCAACATTTGATGAAATTTTACTCACT
>JALWEC010000341.1 GCA_027036655.1 Melioribacteraceae bacterium | reverse complement strand
AGCTTGCGACGAAGCAATCTCAATAGAAAACACGCGGGCGCTGAATATTCAAAAAGCGGTTTAACTGTAAGGTTTAATATTCATGAGATTGCCGCGCTCCCTACGGTCGCTCGCAATGACAGTGTGGTTGGGTGGACTTGCGGTTTACCGCGATATACGATAAACAGAAAAAAATTAGGAAATAGAAGCAAATGAAAAAGAGATTAAAAGCATTTTTTAGAAATCATCCGACGCTTAAGATTAAGCCGAAGGAAATAGCAAAAAAATTAAAGTTAAACGAATTTGAATATGAGCAAATGAAGCACACGCTTCGTCAGCTTGAAAAGGAATTCTTTATTGAAAGAGTAGGGAAACGGTATCTCTATCTTCCCGAAATGAGTAAGGAGCTTAAAGGAACTTTCCTTTACAAAGGGGAAGGGAAAGGTTACGGATTTGTCGTAACGGACGACAAGGTTATTCGCGATGTTTTTATCCCGAATAAATTTATCGGACGCGCAATTGACGGCGACACAGTTGAGGTTGAACTTCTTGCAAAGAAAAGAGGAAAGAATTTTGAAGGGAAAATAATCAACATACTTGAGCGTAAGCACAAGGAATTAGTCGGCACGCTCCGGAAGTCCAAATCGTTTTGGTTTGTTATACCTGAAGATGAAAATATTCCGTACAAAATAATTATTCCGCCCAATATGCTTAAAGGGGCAAAATCGGACGATAAGGTTGTAGTCGGCGATCTTGTCTGGGACGACGACAGCGTACTGCCCGAAGGAAAAGTCGTAACGGTGCTCGGAAAAGCAGGCTCGTACGATGTTGAGATTAATTCTATTGCACAGGAGTTCGGTTTTTCTCCTCAATTTGAGAAAAAAGTTCTATCCGAAGCGAAAAAGATTAAGGTTACGATTCCCGAAGAGGAGATTAAATCGCGCGTTGATTTCAGAGCCGAACCGACTTTTACAATTGATCCGGCAGACGCTAAAGATTTTGACGACGCTTTGTCGATTTCAGAACTGGAAAACGGAAATTACAAAATCGGAATTCATATCGCAGACGTTACGCACTACGCAAAAAAAGGAACGGCGATTTTCGAGGAAGCTCAAGAGCGGGCGACGAGCGTTTATTTTGTCGGGAAAGTTGTTCCCATGCTTCCGGAAAGATTATCGAACAACATTTGTTCGTTAGTTCCGAAAAAAGATAGATTAACATTTTCGGTAATTGTTGAAATGACGCCGAGAGGTAAAGTGGTTAATTCCCAAATTGCCAAGACTGTAATTCGCAGTAAGAAAAGATTCAACTACGAAGAAGCGCAGGAAATTTTGAATCGCAAGAAAGGGATATTTTATGAGGAACTGAATACACTGAATAAAATCGCAAAAAAACTGCGCCGAAAAAGATTCAACTCTGGCAGCATTAATTTTCATTCCGCCGAGGTTAAGTTTACGCTTGATAAAAACGGAGTTCCTCTTAAAGCGGAAGTAAAAAAAGAAATTGACACAAACCATCTTGTTGAAGAATATATGCTTCTTGCGAATAAAATTGTAGCGACTACAATCGGAGCGAAAAAGAATAAGTCCGAAATTAAGCCCTTTGTGTACCGGGTTCATGATTTACCGGATACCGAAAAGCTGAAAGAATTTGCAAAGTTTGTTAAATCGCTCGGCTATTCTTTCGATTACAGAGAAGCGAAAAACGCTAAGCAATTTCAAAGGCTGCTGCAGCAAGTTAAAGGTACGGAAGAGGAAGCCGTGATAAATGAAGTCGCGATCCGTTCAATGGCAAAAGCAAAATATTCTGTGAACAACATCGGGCATTACGGTTTGGGATTTAAGTACTACACTCATTTTACTTCGCCAATTCGCCGCTTTCCCGATATGGTTGTGCACGATTTGCTTCACGGCTACTTGAACGGAAAGTCGAACTATACGCTGCGCGAACTTGACGGTATCTGCGAACATTCTTCAAGTCAGGAAATGAAAGCTACGCAAGCCGAGAGAATTTCGATTAAATACAAACAGATTGAATTTATGATTAATCATATCGGCGATGTTTTTAACGGCATTATTTCCGGCGTAACAAATTACGGGATTTTTGTTCAGATTACGGAAACGCTTGCCGAAGGATTGATTAGATTAAAAGATATGAATAATGATTTTTATATTTATGATGAGAAAAATTATTCCCTTGTCGGAAGAAGGACAAAGCGAGTTTTCCGGCTTGGCGATAAAATAAAAGTACAGGTTGTGCGAGTTGACGAAAAGAAAAAACTGATTGATTTTGCGCTTTATGATAGTGAGCAGTAAACTGTAAACGGTGAACAGTAAATAGTAAACAGTAAATAGTGGACAGATTGTAAAGGTTGAAATAAAGATATTAGAGATTGATACATTTAAAAGAAATTGGTTCTCGAAATTTAGTAACAGAGCAACTTTCGAGGTTACATGATTTATTTAGAAATTCGCTATTAGTAGGCTTTGTATAACCCAGTAATATGTCATTCTGAATGGAGCGAAGCGGAGTGAAGAATCTCAAAACTGGAAATTATACCGAATATAGAGATATTTTAGACGGTTTCCACCTCCGCCTTGGCGGATTCAATATGACATATTTAGTTATGCAAAGGTCTCTATTAATAAAACAATAAACGAATTTTCAATATTTGCCGAATAATAAAAACTTCGAAGGTTTTTGAAAACGAGATAACTTTTTGTTAAATGTATCATTTCAAATAAAAAGTCTTCAAAAAAAATATTAACACTGTTTTGTTGATATTTTTGGTTCGTATGTTGAAATAATATCTTTTTTAATATCTTTCGTTTAAGAGCTTTTTAAAAGAAAGGATTGATTGTAATCGGGAAAATCATAAATAAAATATTACTCTTTTGGTTTATATTTTCGGCTCTTATTTTTGCTCAGTTCGGGCAGAATAAAGTGCAGTACAAAAATCACACATGGTATTAT
>JALWEC010000340.1 GCA_027036655.1 Melioribacteraceae bacterium | reverse complement strand
CTTTTTCAGGGAAGTTATTAATTTTTAAGAAACTAAAAATAACATTTAAAGCTATGCGGCAGGCTCTTTCGAATGGGAAACCGTAAACCCCAGTACTGATTGAAGGAAAAGCAATAGATTCGAGTTTTTTATCAGAGGCAATCTTGAGAGAGTTAAAATATGCCGAGCTTAATAATTCATCTTCTTTTTTATTTCCACCTCGCCAAACGGGTCCGACCGCGTGAATAACAAACTTGGCGGGAAGATTGTAGCCCTTTGTAATTTTTGCGTCGCCGGTATTGCAACCGTTAAGCGTTTTGCACTCTTCCAAAAGCCCGGGACCTGCCGCTCTGTGAATAGCACCGTCAACGCCACCTCCGCCGAGAAGCGTTCTGTTAGCCGCATTAACAACGGCGTCAACTTTTTCTTTTGTTATATCTCCTTGAACAATTGAAATTCTTTCGGAAATGTCATTCATAATTACTCTAAGAAACTTTCAACTTCCAATTTAACAGGCGCATCTTCATATACTTGCGATAATCTTTCTTTTTCTATTAATTCAAAAATCCAGTTCTCATTTATACCGTTTACTCTTGCAACGTTCGAAATCCAATCGACTTCGTCCTGATTAATTTTCGGATCTTCGATTATTAATTTTATTCCGTCTCTGATAAAACTTTTCGCTATTTCCCTGTTGGAAAATTTCGGCGGTTCGTTGGGGATATGTTTGTTGCTGAAAAATGTGTTAACTGCAGACTTTGTAAATGATTTTTCGAATCCTAATTTTGCGCCTAAAGTATCAATAAAATTTTGCTCCGCTTTACTGATTTTTTTGTCTTTACCGCTTAATAAAAGCATTGCTCTAAAGTAATTGCTTCTATCAAGTTCACTTAATCTCATGTTTCCCTCTTTCTTTTATTTAGATAATTAAACGTCTTAACGGAAATTTTGTTCCTCATTAAAATTGTATTCTTATAATACTTATTTTGTGTGAAATGCACAAAATCAATTTAACAGATTTATTTACGGAAAGATGTGATATTTATCAAAATAAAAAACCTCCGAGTTAGATTAAACTACAGAGGTTTTAATTAAAAGAGAATTTTGCATAATCTAAATTTGTATTCTTGAGTCCGCCAATCCGCCAAGGCGGAGGAGTGGGAGCCGTCCGAAATATCTCTACATTCGGTATAATTACCGGTTTTGAGATTCTTCCGCCGTTCCTCCTTAGCGGAGGATTCCGCTTCGCTCCATTCAGAATGACATATAAAGTAGGTTATGCAAAGCCTTCTAAAAAAGATATTTAAATATTTTTTACTTCATCAGAATCATTTTTCTTGTTGCGGAAAAACTGCCGCTTCGGAGTCTGTAAATGTAAACTCCGCTCGGTAAATTATCCCCGTTAAATTCAACGCGGTATTTTCCTTTGGTTTGGAATCCGTTTACAAGTTGAGCTACTTGCTGACCTAAAGTATTGTAAACGGTTAAGTTTGTAATTCCGTTTTGAGCAAGCCGGTAACTGATTACCGTACTCGGGTTAAAAGGATTAGGATAATTTTGCGATAAACCGAACGCAATGGTCGCGGTCGTTTCATCCTCAACGCCTACAACGGGAAGACCGATATCGGTTAAAGAAAAATCATCAATAAACCATCCGGTTTTTGTAATTGAATCATCCGTTCCGAAATCAAAACGGAAAACAACTTCGTCTCCGTTTCCCGCAAAATCGGAAAGGTCGAAGTTAACTTCTTTCCAATTTGACGAACTTCCGGTAAATGCGTCTTCTCCGCCAATCGGGTTTCCCCAGTTGGAAGAAAGAGTTCCGTCATAACCGCCGACAGGCGTAATCAGTTGGAAGCTACCACCGTTAACGGAAATTTTTACGTTTCCGCCGTCGTAACCTTCTTCGACGTCGTACCAGTGCCAGAAAGTCAATTTAGGATTGTCGCCGAAAACTTTATATTGGGGAGTTTGTAATTGCGAAAGAACGCCGCTTGTATATTCTCCGTTTAACACCGTTCCCCAAACGTTAGGAGCCGAATGTGCGCCGGGAGGATTTGCCGGAACGCCGACCTGCCAATCGTTTGTTGAACCGAAGTTTCCATCGTTGTCGTCAAAATTATTTGCAATAGCCTGATAAGCCGAGACTTCACATTGATAATAAGTTCCGTCCGAGGGAAGTAGAGTTGTATTGGGCGTGGCTGCAATATCGGAAACGGAAATCTTGTAATTGATAATATCGCCGATAACAACTGCGCTTGAATCAATTGGGAAAAATCCAACAAATGTTCCGTCGTTCATATCGGTTAAATTAAAAGAATTATTTTCACCGCCGTTTAAGTTATAAGAAACAATTACATTTCCAATCCCTTGGTTGTCGCTGGCTTCAAGAGAAATTTTAACTGGAAAATCGGCAATTGAAACCGCGGTAATCGGATGAAAATTTACTGTAGGCGGAATAGTATCGGGTCCGATTACAAAACTGAAAAATTCCTCCGGTGCGTTTAAGGGAAGATAAGAAGTTACTCCGGAAGCATTTGCGGCTTTGATGTAGTAATCGACGGTTACATTACTCATACTCGGAAGAGTCGCCGAATATTCATTTTCATTTCCGGTTGGCGTTAAAAGGAGAGAATCGGCGCTATGAAAATTATCCGTTGAAAAAAGAACATAAATTGAAGATTCGTCAATAGCCATATTGGAAGTTAAAGTCGCCGTAATGATGTTCTCGCGGTTTTCATCTTCGGTGTCGGTAAGAGGAGTGTGTTCGATTTGCACCCGGAAATAATTAACCGCGGCAAGCGCGTCAACAATTCCCCAGCCGTATTTATTATCGGGATTATTATGTCGCGAAGCGGTTTCCCGCAACGCGTCCCGAACCTGCATTGGCGTCAAAGTCGGATTAGCCGAAAGAACAAGAGCTGCAACGCCTGCAGCCAGCGGACAGCTGAATGATGTTCCGCTTGAAGAAGTGT
>JALWEC010000339.1 GCA_027036655.1 Melioribacteraceae bacterium | reverse complement strand
GCCTTTCCATTTTGAAAGATTGCCGTGATAATTTTCGACCTTGAACGCAATCGGTTTCGGAGTAAGTGAAGTTTCGCTTAATTTAATTTTTTTAATTTTTATAGAATTGAAACCGGACTTAAAATTAAAAGCATCCGCAATTTCTTTGTGAACTGCAAACTCGTTATCCTTTCCGAAAAACATGTAAGGACGCAAATCCATTTGATAGCCGTTGGCAAAAATACGAATCGGCGTTCCTTCCTTAATTCCGTTTTCCTTAATGAAATTCTTGCTGAAAAATATGGAAGGTCCCAACTGTCTTGTCGCTACGGGAGGTTTTACCAATTTCAAATTAAATGAATTATCGCCGGAACATGAAAATGAAATTACCGCAATTAAAATTATCAGACTAAGCTTCTTTAGCATAGCTTAGCTCCTCCTTGTTTTCTTTTCTCAAATAGCCGAGGGCAAACTCTTCCATTGACTTGTACATCGGCATAATTTTATCAATTAAAATATGTTCGTTATCGCCGTGATGATCTTCCCCGACCATTTTAACAATCACAATCGGAATTCCGGCGTTAGCGTAAAACCGCGCATCGGAAGAACCGTTTTCCGTTCTTAAAGCGATTTCTCTTCCGAAATTCTTTTCCATGATTTTTTTAAGCTCAAAAGCGTAGGGTGAATCGGGATTTATGAATACCCGTTCACTTTTCACAAACGGAGTAATTTCGGAATATTTAAATTCCCTTTTAATTTTCTCAATCAGCTCATCGGTTGTGATATCTTCGGTAAAATAGATTGTAATTTTAGCTTCCGCGAGGTCCGGAGTATAAAACTCCTTGTTATGAACTTTAACGTCGTAAACGGCGTAAGTTGTATGCCAATTGTCCTCGTCGGTTGCGCTGCCGTTTTCGGAAAAAATCTTCTCCAATTTTTTATAATCGTCAACAAACAAATCAAAAGCGTTTTTCCCTTTCCACGGATAAGGATGCCGATCGGGGTTCGCTTCGGTTTTCATTTCGAATTTTAAAATTCCCTTCTCTCCGTATATTACGGAATAATTATATCCGCCGTCGCCGTTAAAAAGTAATTCGGCGGAGTAGCCCAGTTCCGCCATTTTCTTAGCGCCGTTCTCGCTTCCGATTTCCTCGTCGAAAGTAATTATCAGTCCTACGTCCAGGTCGGGATTATCCTTAACAAATTTCATCGCCAGAGCTACAAAAGATTTCATATCGACGCTGCCTCGTCCGTAAAGTTTATTCCCTTCTATGCGAGGCGTAAACTGTTCTTCCTTTCCGTTAACTACATCGAGATGCCCTTGGAATAGCAGCTTGGGGCGTTTTGTTTCACGCGTGGCAATAAACAAAGCGGGAAAACCGTTGAACCAATGTTCATTAATTGTAACGCCGCTGTCGGAAAAATAGCTTCTGATAAATTTTACCGTTTTCTTAAATTCGGTAAAATTTTTCGGCGTCGTTTTAAACGAAATCATTTTTTTTATCAGTTCAAGTAATTCGATTTCCAAGTTTCCAATATTTCTATTTTGCATTCAACTGATCCTTAAAAAACTTTATTACCTCTTTCCTCTCTGAAATCCGTGCAAATTTGAACTTAAGCGATTCGACTTCGGCAAGGAAATGATTCAAAATCGATTCATGCGTTTGCCTGAAAAAAACACTACCCAAATCAAACAGAATTACCTCACGATTGATTATTTCGTAGTTAACAAGAAAAAACTGACGCGGAATAAGAACCACTTCAAAATTAAGGGCATCGTTCCCCAATCTCTCTATCACTTGCTCGATGCTGTCATAAACAAGTTTGGGAGTAAGCATATCAAAAGGAGGACGAAGACTTATGTAATCAATCAATTCGGAATAAACGACTATCTCAAGACGCATTTTTTCCTTATTAACAATAACTTCCTTCCTCTTTTCAAAAGCATTCAGCGCAGAACCGATATCTTTTTTCGGGAGCCGGTAAATCTTTTCAAGGAATTCTTTTCGTAATTCGGTTGACTGATTAACAATACTAAGATTTCTCGAAACCGATATCCTTTCTCCGCCCGTGGGACCGAACCAAATATTTTCAAATTCGGCATAACTCAAGGGAGCTTCGTGCGGACTTGAAAATATGGGGAACGTGTTGACTTCAATATCGAGAAGCGAATCTATGCTTAGATGAAGTTCTCGGCTTATCGCGCTAAGTTTTTCCACGCTTGCATGGTGATGCCCGTTTAAAATCGAATATAAAGTCTGAAGTTCAATTCCGGTCCGGCTCGCAAGTTCTTTAACCGAAATGTTATAGGAGTTCATCGCCTGACGAATTTTTTTACCTAATTTTGCAATATCAATTTCACTCACTTTTTATCTCTTTTAATTCTTTAATGCAATCGTTTAATATAGTAATTGATTCCTTAAAACTCTCTTTTGCCGCTTTGATATAGCCGTCTATCGCAGCGGATACCGCGCGGTTCATCTTCCTTTCGGCGTTGGCGTATATCGATATCAAATTGGTGTAGTTCTCAATTTTGATTTCATTGATTAAAGCAAAACGCGCCTCCTCAATATCGGGCTGTGCGTCGGTAAATACTTCTTCGATTTTTTCCTTATCGTCGTATGTTAAGTTCTCTTTGTAAAACTCACAAAGTTCTACTAACTTATAAAAATTCCGTAGCAATAAATCGGAACTGAAACCATCCTCCCCCTTTTTTTCTATATTTCTTTTTTTCAATTTTCTATCAATCAGAATCGCAATAATCATTACAAAGGCCGCAGCCGAAAAGCCCGTCCAGTTTATTTCATTTCCGGATGCAAAGATAGTGGCCGCGAATAATGAAACGGCTATGACGATATATAAAGCTGCAAAAATCATTTTATCCGAAAACAGTTATTAATGCAAAAACAATAATCATAAGGGCTTCGCCGAGTATCAGTCCCGCCGAGAAGGGAATCCCTTTATTTTCAACCCAATGCTTACCCTTCCACCTCATGAATATTACGCTTAAGATACTTCCGAGTCCGTACGGCAAAATATATTTCATCGAAAGATACATTGCGATTCCCATAATTACTCCGAGTCCCGGGATTGAAGTAAACGATAAAATCGCTCCGATAATTCCTCCCGCAAGAAATTTATCCGCCGGAACATTTCCATCGACTACCGAATCAATAGTCGCTCCGAGCGCGACAGCCTGCGGCGCTTCAATGTCTGTCCCGGGACCAAAGCCTGGAAGTCGATTTCCGGTAGCCGGATCAATTCCGCCCGAATTCCAAATAAGCAGCATTACGGATAAAGAAATTACAGGTCCTATTCCCGCGACAAGAAGTTGAAGCGTCTGTTGCTTAATCGGCAAGCTTCCCACAAGATGTCCCGTTTTTAAGTCCTGCATCATATCGGCGCTTTCGGCAATCGCAACCGATACCGCCGCTCCGATTAACACCGCCGTAGTTACTTCGTCAGAACTGAGAAAAAGCATCAGAATTGCAACCGCAATTAAGCTCATTCCGCTAATCGGCGTCCAGTCCGTCATTCCCGTAGCTTGCGAAACTATAATGCCCGCAAACATAAGCCAGATTGTACTTACAATTGAAATAAGAATCGCAGTCGGGAGAGAAATATCGGAAGTGAAATAACTTGAAGCTACAAAGAGCAAAAACGCGAGGAAAATTACTTTGTATAGAACGGTTAAAGAAAGCTCCTCCTTGCCGGAACTTCCCACAGCGGAATAACTAAAACTTTTGAAGGTTGCCTTAATCGCGGGAATTATCAGCACTATGCTCATTAACGAACCGCCGATAAGCATCCCGATACCGAGCGGGCGGGTTACGGCAGAATGAACAAACGATGAAAAATCGGCTTCGGCGATATTCGGCGGAATCATCCCGAGAGAAATGATAACCGGAGTAATAAGCCAATAAGCCAAAATACCGCCGGCGAGTACGAACAGCCCGTTGCGTCCGGCGATAAAGCCGATTCCCAAACTAAGCAGGGACACCGCCCAGACATTGTTGATGTAATCGGGAAGATGAAACAGCGGATTCAAATCAAAACTTGCGGGAATAATTTGAGGCAATCCCATAGTCGGGAATTTAATTATAAAGTAAACGGACGCCGAAATAATTCCGCCCCACAAAAGCAGCTTGGATTTCTGCAAACCTTCCGCGGGCGAGCGAAGAATTGACGCGATTGCGGTTCCCGACGGAAAGCGAAGACGGTCAACGTCAATCATCTGTTTACGAAGCGGAATAATAAATCCCACTCCGAGAATTGCTCCGGCAACCGCAGCAGCAAGCACCCACCAGAAATTAAATTCCGCTCCTCTTATTAAAAGAACCGGCACGGTGAAAATTACTCCCGCGGTTGAAGTATTAACTCCCGACGCCACGGTTTGAATTATGTTATTCTCAATTATTGTTCCGCGCTTAAAAATAGCGCTCATTATTCCCCAACCGAGAACCGCCGCAACCGGAGAGCCGTTGGTGGAAAAGCCGAGCACTAATGCGGCGTAGGAAAAACTTGCCGTCATTAAAATTCCGATAAAAAGCCCCACGGCAACGCCGAGCGGCGTATAATCTTTGTACTCGCTATTCTCGTGAGGATTATTCATTAAAATCTAAATTCCAGTCCCATTATGTTTACGCCGCCTAAATCTCCGTAATTAACCCAAACATAATCAAGTGAAACATCGCTATCGATAATCTGACTGAAGTTAAGTCCGAAACCGGCGGAAAGACTTTGCGTATCATAAAAGAATCTGTAGCCCGCGCGAAGATAAAAAATATCGTTCCAGCCATATTCCGCGCCCACATTAATCCTGAACGGATCGTCAAAGCTGTCTATGATGCTTCCGGTTAACAGCAGCTTATGTTCCGCATTCTTAATCCAAGTTGTTTTTCTCCCTACGACAACAGCCGAAACGCCGAGAGAAAAACTCGTAGGAAGCGGATATTTATCCATAGCCAATTCGGCTTTTGGGGAAGGACTTCCCGGGAAATCATCCGGTTTCCTTTTGAAGAATAAAAGATGCGGTCCGTCGGTAATTCCCATATCCGTTCCAAGATTCAAGATATTCATTCCGATTCTCAAACCGAGTTCGTCAATATTGTAAATCGTCCCGATATCAAAAGCAAAGTTCTGAGCCGTCTCCATCCAAATCCGCTCGTAAATGTATTTTGCGGTAACGCCGACATGCACTCTGTCAGTCAGTTGCCTCGAGTAGTTAAGCGCAATAACCGTATTGTTGGCGTCGAATGTTTCGCCTGTTCCTTCGGGATTCTGAATTGTCGTAACGTCCATTTCGCCAACCGTCAAATACTGCACCATAATCCCGATTCCGTCGTCGTCGGTAAGCGGGAAAGTCAGTCCGGCAAAATGGCGCTGAACGTCGGCGTATCGTTGCCCGAATTGATACTGCACGGTCGGCTTTTTAATCAAAGATGTTCCCGCCGGGTTCCAATAAAGAGTCGAAGCGTCGTCGGCTACTCCCACATACGCTCCCCCCATTCCAATCGCCCGAGGACCTACGTCCATTAGCAAAATATTCCCCGAAGTCGTCCCGATTTTGGAACTTAAATCTTCCTGCGCATAATTTTGCGACACGGAAAACAGTACGACAAATAATATGTAAAATAAAAATCTAAAATTCTTCATCAATCAAACCTATTTGATTATAGCAAATTTATCTACTTTATGAGTTCCGTCCGGAGACTCAACAGTATAAATGTAAATTCCGTAAGCGACTTCCAACTGGGATTCATTCTGCAGATTCCATCTCTCCTCGCCTACGCTTGAGCTACTGTGATAGAGCGTTTTAACCAAGTCGCCGCGAAGCGTATAAATTTTGATTGTACATTCCGGAGGCAGATGCGTAAATCTTAATTCGCGCGTGTATCTGTCGCTCCGCGCGGCTCCCTGCTCGGCAAGATTATACCCGATATACGGATTAGGAACCACTTTGATTTTGGAGAAATCATAACCGTTTTTGGAAGTCATCAGCTCGCTTGTATTAACAATATATTTATCGTTATTCTTAAACGGCTTCTTAGTATGATAAACATAAATATCGCCGGCGGAAGGAGCCGTGGAAGAATCGCTCCAATTTACATAAAGCTGCCATGTAGTGTGCTGAACGTCGGGCTCAAGAAGACGAATAAAATCGCCGCTTGCCCACGGAGTTCCGGGATTTCTCATATATAAATTTACTGGCGAAGTCATTTGCGGATCATTCGTAATATTAAAGACCTGGAACGGAACCTTTGCGCTTGTCGGAAGGATGTAGAATTTTGAACTCGAATCGCCGAACACAATCGCATAATCGCATTCCACTCCGCTCGTATCATTAAATTCCGTAAGAGCCGTGAAATCATAATCGGAAGTATCGCCTACAACATTATCCCAACCTTGGTTTAATTCCTCCAAAACATTATGATTAATAACCTTTAACCCGATTCCGTCAAAAATCGGTCTCGGCTGAGCTATTGCGGATTCGCTCTCTTCCCAAATCTTGCTGAAATCGGTAACCACATACTTGCTTTTCGTTTCATCGTAAACGTCAAAAGTAAGAGAATCGCCAACTCCTTTAAACTCAATTCTGTATGTATCGCCGGTTATTGCAATCGGGTCAATTGTCTCAACCGAAATCGGTCCGGTAGCCAGTCCTTCGGTATGAATTACATTCGGGTCGGCTTCGCCGGGAGTAAATCCCTGCGGAGTAACGCCGGGAATCACATCGACAGTTTGAATAAGTCTCGGATCGTTTCCTTTGTACGATTCGAGAGAAGGCTGTCTCAGAGAAACAACCGGATAATCGTACGCGGTTATTGTGTAGCGGTATCTTACTCCGTTCAGAACATCGTGATCAACAAATGTATATTTCAATCCCGAATTATCTCCGAGATTAAAAAACGGATTAAGCGGATCCTGCCCCGACCACTCGTCTATCTTATCATAAATTGCAAGAGGCTTGTAACCGACAATATTTTCGCCTGTGTAATCATAAATAGGCGTTCCCCATTCCGGCTCCCCTTGTCCGTCAAGATTTGCTTGCGTGCGGTAAATTCTGTATCCTTCAAAATCTTTCTGTTTTGTAACAATCTCATAGGAATCTTCCGATTTGGAATCCCAGTAAAGAGTTACTTTCCCATCTTCTCCGTAAACAACAGGCAAATCGTTGTTATCCAAAACCTTCGTTCCAACCGCAGAGAGCGTTGGAGAGTCAGGCGGACGGAAACCGATGAAATTGTTTTTATATAAACTGTCCGCCTGAACAAGCGCGTCAAACACTGACTTAAATCTCACATCCGGCGGATTTGTCGGAAAACCGTCAGCGTCAAGCGGACCGGGATTCGGTACGCCTCCGACAATGCCGATGTGAATCGGGATAGTATCTCCGGGACTTATTGTAAAAGGACCCGAACTGAACCAGAACTGAACATCGGGACGACTTCCGACAGGGTAGCTTTCCTGATAATCTTTAAGCAGCTCGACATCGTCCATGTGAGGATCTGTCCCGTGAAACCATTTCTCTCTGTCCCCTTCGGGAATAAGTTCCGGCTTGCCGGAAGAGATTGCGTAGAAAGTTTTTTCCAACTGTGCGTTTACCGGAGCCGGGCGCATCGCCTCATCCTGATCGAACCAGTGAAAATCGGTTATTCCTATTTCGGGACTGTTAGGGTCGCTCGGATTTTTTTTCGGCGTCTTAAAAAAGTTTATTCCGTAAGCCGAAACAGGTCCCGCATTCTGAGGATAAACTTGATCGGTAAAGTAGTCTTGTTTATCATGAGCGATAAAAACGTCAACCGTTCCGTCGCCGTCGTAATCATAAATCAAACCGTAATCATCCTCAGCCCAAGGCGTAGCTTGACGAAAGTTCGAGCCCGGGACCAAATATCTTCCGGGTAAATCGGGATCGACAAAAAACGCAAAGTAAACGCTGTCGATTGTTCCGGTGTAATGATGTCTGTTCGGGTCGTAAAATTTTGATTTCGGATCGTTCAGTTCTTCTTCCGTATGATAAATAAAATTAATATTAAAAAAAGTTACATTCTCGTATAACGGAGTGGAATAGCTGTAGCCGGAAACTTCCATATCGATGCCGACCGGATAGCCGTACTTTGCGGTTGTAGCTCCCGAGCGGATTCCGTTATATTTATCGGAAGCGATAAAATAAATGTCTTTGTTCGATGTAAAGTTGCCCGGAATTTCTTGTCCGTAAGTCGGCGAACTTTCATCCGGATCTACAGCCCAATGCCCTGGCCAGTGATATTCTCCGGGAGTGGAAATCCAGTTCCCCGATTCATCAAAATATCCCTGAGGCCAGCTCGTAGGGAAAGTGCTTGTGGCAACCATCGCCATATTATCCTGCAGAAAATCTCCGTGTAGATATTTGCTCGAATTATCGAGCGCTTCCCAGTCGGTAAAATTAGCGCCATCTCCCTGATTGCAGTGGATTGCCGAGAAAGATTCGATTGCGTTATATTCTTTGCTTCTGTCTTCCGGCAGCGGATCTCCGCCGGTATTCTGCGCGCCCCAAGGTCCGGGCGGCATTAAAAGCACGGGAGCAATCCACCTTACTTCGCCCCAATCTCCGTGGAACGCGCCCGGGTACCAGCTCTGGTAGCCGGGAGGGTCGTATCCGCTTAATAATCCGTAGTTGAAAACGCCGTGGACTTTCATTTTACCGGCGTCCATAAAACCGACCGCTCTGTCAAAAACGGACTTCGGTTTTTCCAAAGCTATTTTGTTGTTGTCGTTTTGCTCCTTTTTATCCTGAGCAAAACTTACTCCGATTACAAAAAGGAGTAAAAGTAAAATTGTTCTTTTCATTATTTTAAATATATTTTTCATTAATAACCTGCTCCGCCAAATTGAACTTCAAGTCCGAAGTAAATTGTTCTCGGTAAACCGAAATTATTGTTGTTGCGCGAATCCCAGTAAGTGGAAGACCTTGTGTAAAAGGAGGACGTTCCCGGATTTGTGGGAGACCCCGTTAAAGTATAGCCGGAAATTACGTTCTTCGTATCAAAAATATTTTTGACCTGAAACAGAGCGATGAATTTCATTCCGTTCATTCTCCACAATCTAGAAATCCTCACATCAAATCTGTGGGAAAACGGCCAATTTGCAGAATACGGCTCTACGATTACTCCTCCCTTGATTGTGGGAGTGTAAGGCATACCGCTTGCGCCGTAATAATTAATTGCAATATCGGAATTCCCGAAGGGTTTAAATCCAAATATCTCAATTCCGCCATCCTTAGGAAGCGAGTACTGGAAACTGGCGCGGATTACGTGAGTCTGGTCCCACGGCGCTGTGGTTTCCTTTTTGGGAATATTGTTTTCCGTATCGCCCG
>JALWEC010000338.1 GCA_027036655.1 Melioribacteraceae bacterium | reverse complement strand
CCACATTTGTCATTCTGAATGAAGCGGAGCGGAATGAAGAATCTCAAAACCAAAATCTCAGCAAATCCAAATTTTGAGGTTCTTCATTTCACCGGCTGTTATTTGTAGTGTTAAGACGGAGACATTCAGAATGACAATATTAGGATTAGATTTTTACATCTCCTACCGCCTTGGCGGATCACTTCTTGCGTTTTCTGTTAACACATTTAGATAGAATATTACGATTTTAGAAAAGGAGAACAACTCCGTAGGAAAAATTAAATGATTTTATGTAGCATAGTCCGCCTAAGGCGGAGATTAGTCCCCTATTTTTGCGGGGGAGCGATCAATCTGCGAACGGTTATGTTAAAAACAAGAGCCCGACGATATGCCGGGCTTTAAATTTTTGGTTAAGTGCATTGCTTTTTTCCCGAGCGATGATGCGCTTGTTAAAATGATTTATCTCGCTTATAGAGATATCGTTAGAAAGTGGACTATGCCAATTCGAGACTGGACTTTTATTTTTTCTCACTTTTCTATTATCTTTAAAAAGTTCGCCGCGGCGGATTAGCACCATTTATTGAATGACTTTTTTTATTAACACAAAACTTGGGACAGTCTCACGAAATACAAAATAACCGTAAGTTTTTAGAATATAAATACTAAACGTATTAAACTTTTTCGTCAAATTTACATACTTAAATTTTTTAGATTATTAATATGGAAGACAAAATACTATTCCCAAATGAAAACATCATTACTACTGATTTCTTTAATGTAAGTCAAGATTGGGAGGTTCCGATTCCCGGATTTTTTATAATTGCTCCTTTAAGAAAATTAAAATCTATCGATGAATTTACTGATGAAGAAGCAAATGAATATATCACTCTTATTCGTAAAGTTCGTAAAGGGATGAGGGATGTTCTGAAAATCGAAGAAGTATATTTCTTTCAGAATGAAGATTCGGAACACGGGTTTCATCTATGGATATTTCCACGCTATAAATGGATGGATAAATTCGGAAGAAAAATCCAATCAGTAAGACCAATTATAAATTATGCAACAGAAAATATGCTAAGTGATGATATTTTCAAAGAAGTTAGAGAATACGTAAAAAGAATGAAGGAATTCACATCTGATTTCTAGTGCGGAAAGTTTCAACTTTTTCACTTTGTTCTGACGATGCCGCGCTCTCGCCTATCAGCTCGAGACGTCTAACAATCAGAATATTAAAATGACCTATTTTATAAATTATCGTCTCACCATTCAAGTCCGTTAAACCAATTATCTGTTAATCCAAAAATCGATTCGTTAACTTCCCGCTTAATTCCACTCTGTGATTTTAGAGAGGTTTTCGTCCGAGCCGAAGAGTACGAAAACATCATCCTTTTGGAGTATGTAGTTGGCGTCCGGGAAAATAATCTTTTCACCTTCGTCGCTGTTGAATATCGAATTCGGGCGTTTAATCATAAGCACTTCAACGTTGTACTTGTTTCGGAGTCTTAAATTGGCGAGAGTTCTGCCGACAAAACTTTGCGGTACTTTTTCTTCCATAATCGAATAACCGTCGGCGACGTGAGACCACTTTGTGGTTTCGATTGTTTTAAGCTCGGACAAAATCCCTTCGGCTACATTATCCTTAAAACTTTCCTTGTTGTATGCGCTGATTACATCGTGTTTAAACAATGTTCCTATCAACTTTTCCGTTCCGTATTCCACAACCGGAAATTCTTCGTAGTTGAATTTTCCGAAGAGCTTAAAAACATACTCCAGATTGTCGTTTTTGTGAAGAGTCGTAAACATTTTGTTCGCAAAATCGGCAGCGACAAAAAAATCTTTGAGCGAATCATACTCCGTAATTATAGGGCGCATTTCCGCGTCGGAAATAATTCCGGTAACGCGGTCGTTGTCATCTACAACGTAAATAATTTTATTTTCCCCTGAAACGAAACGCTTTACGAGTTCGGGCAAAGGCATATGCTGATTAACTTTTATTAATTGCTTTTTCATTAAATCCCGCACGCGGAGCGAACGTAGAATATCCAAACTCTTTCCTTTTGAAATACTTAGTCCGCCTTGCTCAAGATGCTTTATGTAAGCCGGTTCCTTTGCAAGCCATTGCACAATAATAGTACTGAGAATTACGGCAAACATCAAAGGAATAATTAAAGTGTAGTCGCGAGTCATTTCAAAAATAATAAGAATGGCGGTAAGCGGAATAAAGTTTACGCCGCCGAGCACGGCTCCCATTGAAACGAGCGTATATGTCGGAACGTCGATGTTAACGCCGAATAAATAATTCATCCCGACGGCAAAAATATACCCCGCTCCCGCTCCGATAAAAAGCGTTGGAGCAAACACGCCGCCGAAACCGCCGGAACTTAATATAAGCGGCACAAAGATGAATTTAACCGCGGCGAGAATCAGCACGACATAAATCGGGTAAACGGAGGCAAGAATGTTGTTAATTGCATTGTAGCCGATTCCGAAAGCGTCCGGATAAAAATAACCGATAATTCCCAACGCCAATCCCACAAGCGCCATCGCAAGCCACTGGGGAATCTGCTTCAGAATTTTCCGATGGAAAAGATTTCCGATTTTCTCGGAATAATTGATATAGAGAGCCGAGACCAATCCGGTAAAAATTCCGAGAAGAATAAAAATATAAAGTTGTGTGTAAGGTCCTATACTTGTCTGCCCGAATATGAAAGTCGGAGCGTTGCCTAGAAAAATTCTTGTAACCGCGCTCGCCGTTACCGAGGCGAGAATTAATCCGGCAAACGTTACGGAATGAAAATCGTGCAAAAGAATCACTTCAAAGGCAAAAAACACTCCGCCGAGAGGCGAATTAAAAACTGCGGCGATTGCCGCCCCGGAACCGGCGGCGGTTAAAATTCTTCGCTGCGAATCGGAAAGCCCAAGGAACTGCCCGAGTTTACTTGCGACTCCGCCTCCGATTTGAGCGGCGGGTCCCTCGGGACC
>JALWEC010000337.1 GCA_027036655.1 Melioribacteraceae bacterium | reverse complement strand
ACTGGCATCTATTAGCTTACTTCACTAAAAGGAAAAGACCCGTTCAATATACTCGTTCAAGAGCTTATCGGAAAAACGATAATGCCCATATCGAAGGAAAAAATTGGACTCATATCAGACAATATTTCGGCTATCACAGATTTGATGATATTAAGATTGTAGATTTAATGAATGATATTTATATAAATGAATGGTCATCTTTTTTCAACTTCTTTATTCCCTCTTCCAAAATTATTAAGAAGCAACGGGTTGGCTCTAAAGTTATAAAGAAACTTGACCAGCCTAAAACTCCTTTTCAGAGAGTGCTTGAATCCGAAAGTGTACCCAAGAAAGTAAAAACCGACTTAATAAAGAGAAGTAAACAACTAAATCCGTTTTCTCTGCAGAAAGCTATTGCAGAAAAAATTAAGATGATTCTTAAACTTGTTTGAGGTTATCAACATATCAACAAAGAAAGAAAAAAAGTAGCAAAAAAAGAAAGAAACAATTATTATTACTATTATTTTAACTTACTTTATTTTTATGAACAGGGTTATCAACATAGTGGCGTTTTTTATTAGCTTAAAGTTACCTTTTATTTTGACGCAACTGGCCTTGTACGATTTATTTTGTTTTATTCATTATGCAAAACGAACGTTATCTCCATAATGATCAACGTTTCGGTAAAGATACCGGAGAAAGATTCTTAAAAAATGCTTCCATGCTTATTCTTCCCCGTTTTTCTCGATATCGCCAAATTTTTTCGACAGGATTTTAATAAATTTATTTAGAGGAGAAAATGAAAGCTTTAATCATTTCAGATATTCATGCTAATTTTACTGCTCTGCAGGAAGTGCTTAATAACGATGGGAATTACGATCTGTTGCTGTTCCTTGGGGATATTGTAGATTACGGACCGAATCCGAGAGAGTGTTTGGATTTTATTAAAAATAATGCCGATTACTATGTTCGCGGAAATCATGACAACGCCATGGGATACGAATCGGATTGTAACAGTATGGGAACTTTTAGGAGTTTTTCTATCGAAACTCGGGCATGGCACAGAAAGTTAATGACTGAAGACGATATTGATTTTTTTAGAAGAATGCCGATTTTTAATAAAGCTCATATTGAAGGGAACTCCTTTTTCATGGCGCATGCATCTCCACAAGGGGATATCTCCGAATATTTATCTGTTGAGGAAATGACGACTAAGATTACGGGAATTAAAACGGAAAATATATTGGTAGGTCATACGCATGTGCAGTATGAAAAACAGATTGACCAATCTTTAATTGTAAATCCGGGCAGCGTCGGATTGCCAAGAGACGGGAGCGAAGCATGTTATGCGGTTTACGAAAACAATTTAATAACTCTGAAAAGAATTGAGTATGATGTAGAGAAAACTATTTCCGATTTGAGAAAAGCCCCGTTATCGGAAAGTTGTAAAGAAGGAATTACAAAAATTCTCCTTCACAAACAGGACTTTGCTAAAACGTTGCTTTAAATTCAAAAGGATAATTTTGTTTAATGAATTTTAACATGAAAAATAACGGAATGCATTGGTGATTTTCTTTTGTCCACACTGCTGGAGTGAAATTCAGGAAGAAACGGAAATCTGTCCTTTCTGTGGAACTCATATTTCGAAAGAGTCAGAGAAATCGTTTAAGGATAAATTAATTTCGGCTCTCAATCATCCCGAGCCAAAAACAAGAATGAGAGCGGTTAACATTCTCGGTAAACTTCGAGACAGAAAAGCGGCTCCGGCGTTGACCGAACGTCTTGAAAAGGAAAAAGATGCGTTCGTTCTCTCCGAAATAATCTTGGCGCTCGGTATGATGAATGATGATTCATTAATCAACGAGCTTTCCAATTTCAACTCTAAAGATTATCCTATTGTGGTTAGAAATGCCGCCAAAAAAGTAATTACGTTACAGTCCGAAAAAGGGAAGAGCTATGAAGCGAGATAAAATGGAACTCTCATCGAACCATAAAAGAATACTTTCGGTTACGGCAAGAAAAGTGGAAACAACCTTGAACGAAATGGAGGAAATTCTTAAAGGAAAACTTTCAAAAAATAAAACCGCACAAATTATTCCGGATTACAATGAAGAAAAACGGAATGAATTACTCAAAGTAATTGAGCGGATAAGAACAGAAAACGAGAGAATGTTTGACGAGCTGAGTTTAAAACCGTTGGAATTGACTGAAGAGAGGGTGATAAAAGCGAAAAGCGCCAATCTGTGGACAATACTTATCGACAGCAGTTCGGTCCACCTAAAAAACTACGGAGCTTTGCCCGATGAAAAAGCGGCGGAAATAGATTTCCATATTGATAATTTATTGACATCGCTTGAAATCTTAATGAAAACAGAAAATGCTTAGAGCATTTCTGAAAAAAATTCTATGTCGCAAAAAACTCACTTTATTTCTTGTCAATCGGGGACAGCGGTTGGGGCATGTTTTTAATTCTTAAATTTTGCCGTTCAAGTCCATTCTTCGAGAAACACTTCTACATCAATTTGCCCCGGTAAAACGATAGTTTCATTCCTATTATTTGATAATTCGATAAAATCTCTTTAATTTCATCTTTCAAATAACAGGATTACTATGAACAAATATGATGCAATTGTAATAGGCAGCGGACCGGGAGGCGAAGGCGCCGCAATGAAGTTGACTAAGTCCGGGCTGAAAGTTGCCGTTTGCGACAGATTAGAAAATATAGGCGGAAATTCGACGCATAAAGGAACTATTCCGAGTAAAGCATTACGGCACGCTACCGAGATTCTTGAGGAAAGGGATACGCTAAGCAGTGTAAGTTTCCCTGACCTTCTTTTGACGGCGGAAAATGTAATCGAACAGCAGAGTAAATTACGCCGGCGTTTTTACGAGCGTAATTGGGTTGATATTATAGACGGATGGGCAAAGTTTGTAGATGAGAACACAATTGAGGTCTTAAACGCTACCGGCGTTAAGGAAAGGTATC
>JALWEC010000336.1 GCA_027036655.1 Melioribacteraceae bacterium | reverse complement strand
TATTTCAGACTATTTGCTCCCACCGCGGTTAATGTTCTCCTTTATTTATCGGACTCGGCTGATTTTAACGGCGGAAAATATTTTGCCGCTCAAAAAGATAGCGACGGAGTTTGGGAAATTTCTTTCCAGAAAATCGAGAATAAAAAATTCTACGGTTATAAAGTGTTTCATTCAATGCCGGAAGTGGAAAAAGAAATTCCGATTGCTATCGACCCTTATTCCAAAGCCGTTGCGACTTTCAACACTTATATGAATCCGAGACTTTCGGTTTATCTTCCTCATCGGGAGTTCGATTGGGAAGGGGATAGCTGGATTAGACGAAATCATAACGATCTGATTATTTATGAAATGCATGTGAGGGATATGACCGCTGACCCGAGCGCCGGAGTTTCAAAGCCAGGGACGTATTCGGGATTAGTCGAGACGGGAAAAACCGGTGGCTTAACCTACATCAAAAATCTTGGCGTTAACACGGTTGAACTTCTCCCGGCACAGGAATTTGCGAATATTGAAATTCCGTACGGGAAAGAGTTCCACGGGATAAAAAACACCTGGAATCCATACGAGCGGAATCACTGGGGATATATGACGGCTGCGTTTTTTGCTCCCGAAGCGTATTATTCCGAGAATGTTAAAAATCTAAAATGGAACAGTTGGAGCGGTACGGAAGGAAAACAAATCAACGATTTTAAGAATATGGTAAAGGCGTTTCACCGGAACGGAATTGCCGTTATTATGGATGTGGTTTATAATCATATCTCCGAATATGAATTGGGGAATCTGAAACAGATAGATAAAGAATATTATTTCCGTTTGGACGGGAAAGGGAATTTCCTTTCCAAAAGCTACTGTGGAAACGACCTGAAAACGGAAAGGAAAATGACTCGCCGTTTGATTGTGGAAAGCGTTCTCTTTTGGATGAAGGAATATCATGTTGACGGTTTCAGATTTGATTTAGCCGCAATGATTGATTGGGAAACAGTCGAAGATATTATTAAGGAAGCGCGAAAAATAAATCCTGATGTTGTGATTATTGCGGAGCCTTGGGGCGGCGGAAAGTATTCGCCTAAGGAATTTTCGGCGCGCGGCTGGGCGGCTTGGAACGACCAAATCAGAAACGGAGTAAAAGGGCAAAATCCCTATGACGGATTAGGATGGATTTTCGGGAAGATGCAGGGGGATAATGATATTGAGCGAATCAGAAGTTATGTGCGCGGAACGCTGATAACCGATAAGGGAGGAATTTTTCAAAAGGCGGAACATTCGGTAAACTACCTTGAATCGCACGACGATAATACTCTCGGGGATTTTATCAGGCTCGGTCTAAGTAAAGTGAAAGAAGGGGAAAAGATTAAAGATCTGAAAGCTAATGCAAAATTGGACGACGAGGAACTTCGTCTTAATAAATTGGCTGCAATGTTTCTGCTAACTTCGCGCGGAATTACAATGATTGCCGAAGGTCAGGAGTATGCGCGCTCAAAGGTAATTGATTGGAATACGGATGTTCCCGATGAACATAAAGGGGAAATTGACCGTAACTCATACAACAAGGATAATGCGACAAATTATTTAAATTATAATTTTGCTAAACTAAATCAGAATCTTTCCGATTATTATTCGGGATTAATAAAAATAAGAAAAAATTATCCCGCGTTCAGAAGAGCAAAGTATGACAATGTTCAATTTATTGAAACCGGAGACGACTATTTGCTTGCTTATACTTTGACTTTTAACAAATCCGAGTTTTTTGTTGTGATGAATGCCAATAGAGACATTGAGAAAAAAGTTAATTTGCCGGAAGGAGAGTGGGGAATTCTCGCTTCGCCTGAAAAAGCCGGCGTAAAGGTTTTCTCGATTGTTTCAGATAAAATAAGCGTACCCCGTTCTTCGGGATATATTCTTATGAAAATTTTTAAGGAAAAATAAATGTTTGCAATTATATTGAAAATTTTTTATTATCAAAATAATAACCAAGGGGTTTGAGGTTGTTTAAATTCAGAAAATATTTTTTAATTCTATCTTTTCTCCTATCATTTTTCTCATTTGAGAGCTATCACGCTCAATCTTTTCCCGTTGTTCCGAAGGGCTGGGTTTCCACAAGCAACGGAGTTCACTTAAAAACAAAAATTTTATTTATGCCGGACAGCACCGTCTATTTGGAATGGCCCGGCAATATTAACGGCGCGGGATTTAAAATCAAAATCGGAAGTTCTTCAGGGAATTACAATTATACTAATTCTTATTTCCCAAAAGATGTTAACGGCGTCGCCGTCGGAAACGGAGTTTACAGAGACACTTTCATTCCCTCACAGGTTAATCTTCCGGTAGGGCGCTATTTCGGAATCATTACAAATTCGCAGTTCGATAATTTAAATGATATTGTAAACGACCAAAACGCTCTATATTCAAATGAGTTCCAGTTCGTAGTGGAAGCTACTTCAGCTCCAACTGCAATTGCGCCGCTCGGTACAATAGACAACTCAACGCCTGTTTTTCAGTGGACGAGTATTTCGGGAGTTGTTTCATATTGGCTTCTCGTTTCGAGTAATCCTTTTGAAATCACTACCGATTCGCTCGGCAATATCCAGATTGAAGGAGCGAACTTGGTTTGGAATTACACTACAAACCAGACTTCGGCTCAGTACGGCGATGTCAATCCGCTGAATCCTTACGACCAGGGTACTCCGCCTCCACTTCTTCCCGGACATACATATAATTATGTAATCTTAAATCTTTACGAAGAAAACAACCCGATATTCGGAAGCCCGATAACTTCCGGGGTTTATTCTTTTACTTACGAATCAGCCAATCAGCAAGTTCCTCCGCAGCTTTTCACTCCGGCGGACAGCTCCTCTTTCGACGCCGACGAAACAATTACTTTTACTTGGGAATCTGTCGATTGGGCAAACAGCTACTCAATTTATCTTTATCAGCGCGTAATGTCTTTCGGCGGGAACGACCAGACGATTGACGTTCCCGTTTGGAACAGCACAACGACAAATACTTTTGTCGATTTTAACGCCGGCTCAATGTTGAACAAAGGGACTTATGTTTGGTTTGTTGTTCCTAATGACGCCCAAGGCGCGGGCGCCGCAAGCGAAACTTTTCTGTTTTATTATAATAAGGAGTTAGGTTCATTTAAACTTCGCGCAAAATCCACTTTGGATAATTCCACTTTGTTAAATTATCAGGCTCAGGCGGTTGCTATCGACGGCGGAATAACGCCGGCAAATCCGTTTTTGGTTATTGACTCCGAAACATACAGCGACAGTCTTGTGGTCGGGACGTACCAATTTACGGGAAGCAAAGTGGGATATAGCGATACAACCGTAACGGTTACGATTACCGCTGATGATACGCCTGAAAATCCCAAAGAGATTACATTCTATTTTACTCCGCTTCCCGCTTTAATATCAGGGAATGTTTTTGAAGATGGCACAAATCAACCTGTTGCAAACGCGAATGTTGTTTTAACCAATACGACGACAGGCGACGTACAATCAACCGTAACTTCATCGAACGGATACTATTATTTGAGCACGGTTATCGGAAGTTACCGACTAGATATTTCCAAGCCCGGGTATATTTCAAGCGCTCCTCTCTATCTCAATCTTCCGAGCGGACAAACAAATGTAAACGATATTTACCTAGTCAAGGATGAAGCGTTTATTTCAGGAAAAGTTGTTAACGATTTAGGCTCTTCAATTCAGTTGGCTTCCGTAACGGCTACTAAGGGAAACACGGTTGAACAAACCAACAGCAACGAGAATGGAGATTACAGCTTTACTTTATCATCAGGTAGCTGGACAATTGAGGTTAGTAAGTTAGGTTTTATATCGCCTGAACCGTTAACTGTAAATCTTGCCACGGGCGATAATTTACAAAATCAGAATTTAACGCTTATTCCCCGCGCCAATCAAGTTTCGGGAATTGTATATAAAATAATTGATTTAGGAAACGGGCAAACTTCAAGCGTACCGTTTGGAGGAGTTACGGTAACGGCTTCGCCCCTTACGGGGACTTCCCAGACAGCGGTAACCGACGCGTCGGGAAATTATATTTTCAGTCTGAGACAGGGAACATACACTTTTTCCGTTTCCAAGAGCGGCTACACTCCATCCAACTCAATTCAGCTTTCTCTCGGAGTTGGGGAAACGGTTGATAATATTGAGTTTACTCTTACTCCGAACCCCGCGTCTGTTTCAGGACAAGTTAAACTATCGGACGGTACAGGTTTATCGGGAGCGACTGTTGAAGTTGCCGGAGTAGCTTCAACTCAGACAGACGTTAACGGACTTTACACGCTAAGTCTTTCGGAAGGGACGCACGAAATAACCGCTTCTAAGACAGGCTATATTTCACCCGATCCGGTTTCTCTTTCTATTTCTCCGGGAGATAATTTTACCGGAATTGATTTTACGCTTACTCCGAACGCGGGTACGATCTCCGGAAGCGTTACCAGCGGCGGACTTCCTCTGTCGGGAGCTACGGTAACTTTTATATCCGGCGGAGATACTTTAACCGCAGCGACCGATAATTACGGCGATTATACTAAAAGTCTGCAGCCCGGAACTTGGAGCGTTTTTGCTTCCAAATCCGGTTTTATTACAAGCGACGCGGTTTCCGTTTCAATCGGTCCGGGACAATCGAGAGGGAATAATAATTTTTCACTGGTGCAAAATATTGCAACTGTAAGCGGTTTGGTTACTTCCAACTCATCGCCGCTGAGAAATGCTGATGTTGTTATTTATGATAACGCGACAGGCGATGTTGTTTTAAGCACTGTCTCAAATGCATCCGGCAGTTTCTCATCTCCGCTTGAGGCGGGAAAGTCCTATAAAATAACGGCTTCAAAAACCGGCTACAGCTCCGACACTAAAACCACCGAGGTACTCGCTCCGCAGAGTTCCGTTTCTTTTACATTTGAACTTGCGCCTAATCCATCTTCAATTTCCGGAAAGATTTTCTCCAGCGCTCAAACCACGTTATCCCAAACAAAAGTTTATTTAAAAAATAGTAATAATACCATAATTGACAGCGTGGCTTCCGATCAAAACGGGAACTATTCATTCGGACTTTCAGCCGGAGACTTCACCGTCCTTTCCCGTAAAGCGGGTTATATTCCGGACAGCGTTTCCGTTTCGGTGGCAGTCGGGCAAACGCTCGGTAATGTAAATCTTACTTTGGCTGAAAACTTTGCTTCGATTTCAGGCTATGTTAAAGATTCGCAAAATACCGGACTTGAAGGGGTAATGGTTAATCTGGTTTCGAGCGACGGAGGCAAAACCACTTTTTCACTTT
Source organism: Melioribacteraceae bacterium (assembly GCA_027036655.1). Classification (GTDB taxonomy): domain Bacteria; phylum Bacteroidota; class Ignavibacteria; order Ignavibacteriales; family Melioribacteraceae; genus WGAL01. The sequence goes on along the minus strand of JALWEC010000336.1, from coordinate 4,055 downwards.
CGGACGGAAGTTATCTGCTGAGCAGGTTAGTCGGGGGAACATATACCTTAACTTTTTCAAAAGAAGGTTTTTCCGATACGACAATTTCTCCGGTAACTTTTAACGATGGAGAATCGAAAACGATTAGCGTTAATCTTGCTTTGCAGAACGGCGAGCTTAACGGGCATACATATACTTCAGACGGAAATGTTCTGCCGGATGTTACAATACAAGTTGCCCGCGGCGGTAAGAGTTATATTTACGCTACTTCGGACGAAGCCGGTTTTTATTCTTTAACTTCTCTTGCGGCGGGAAGCTACACGGTCTCGGCTTCCAAAGCGGGATACAGAAGTTCGCAGATTTCCAATTTTATAATATCGTCAACCGATTCGGTTGTAACAATTGATTTTAATGATTTCCAAAAGAATACCGCTCTGGTTATTGGCAGCGTAATCGATAGCTCCGGCTCAACTCCTCTCGCCGGAGCTGAAGTTGCAATTTTGGGAGATAACGGTTCTGCCTCAACTCAGAGCGGCTCGTCCGGCGAATTTGTTTTGTCAAACCTTTTCCCCGGAAATTATCAGCTTACGGCTCAACTCCAAAATTATTCCGCTGCTCCGATTTCAATCACAATCGGAGATACGACCACTGTTGTTAACCAAAACATTGTTATGACAAAAACCACCGGCACGATATCGGGCAATGTAGTTAACCAGTTGGGCGCTTCTCTCGGTTTTCCTGTCGCCGTTAAAGCCGCTTCGGGCGAACATCTTTACACGGTACAGAGCGATAATAACGGAAACTTTATTTTTCAGGATGTAGCGCCCGATTCTTCATACACTGTTTCCACAGATATTTATGCCGAAGGTTATGTAAATGCGGTTCAAGAAAATGTCGCCGTTATCTCAAATCAAAACAGCAATGTTGGAGAACTGGTTGTGGCGGTTCATACGTCAAAGATTTTCGGAAATGTCGGCGTTTCCGAGGTTTCGGTTCAGCTTAACGACGATTCCGGCAACACGGTTGCGATTCAGCAGTCTGATTTTAACGGTGATTTTGATTTTACTTATTTGGCGGAAGGAAGTTACAACGTAATTCCGGTAAAAGCCGGTTATGTTTTCTCGCCCGCTTCTCAGTCTGTAACCGTCGGAATAGGGGAGGAGAAAAATATTAATTTTAGTTCCACTCCGAACATTGCCGATCTTGCGGTGCGTACGGTTGACGAATCGGGGAATGCTCTTTCTCAAGTTGTTGTAACTGTTGTAAATTCGGATACTAATTTTATACAATCGGAGAACAGCAACGGTGAAGGATTAGTTTTGTTTAATAATCTTCCCGCTGACACCTATATTGTTACTCCTTCGCTAAACGGATTTTCTTCTACGCCGGTTAACAATACGCTCAGCTTAAACGCTGGAGATTCAACCGTAATTTCATTCACATTTGTACAAAACGAGGCTTCGATTTCGGGAACAATTTTTAAGGAAATAAACGGCGGAGGAACCGCTCCGCTACCCGGCGCGGTGATTGAAGCCAAAAGGATTTCATCGGGGGAAACATTCAGAGCGCAATCCGATTCCTCCGGAAATTATTTAATTGCGGATTTGCCGAGAGAAACTTTTGATGTAACCGTTCGTAAGAGCGGGTTTGTAAGCGATGAGCGACAGGCGGATTTATCCGGAGGCGACGCCGGTAACTTTAACTTTACTTTGGCTCCTAAGATTGTTGTGGTAACCGGAAAAGTGGTATCAGCGGCTCCGGATGAAGTTTCGGGACTGCAAATAGACGCCGTTTCAAACTTCGGGGAATTTCAAACAATTACGGATAATAACGGGGATTACACTTTTAACGAACTGCCGATTTCCGTTGGGGAGAACGACACCACGCTTTATGTTTTAAGCGTCAGCGGAAAAGGAATATCTCAGATAATCCGTATTCCCGCGTCTGCGCTTAACACAACCGTTGAAGCGAATGATTTTCTCCTTCCGAGCGGTGAAATTACCGTTTCGGTAACCGAATGCGGTTCTCCTTTGCAAGATGTACAAGTTACGATTGTCAAGCCGGACGGAACAACTATTTCTAAAGTTACGGGAGAAAACGGCGTTATTGAATCGGGAAGGAACTTATCTTCCGGCGAGTATTCGATTCACCTCCTTAAAAGCTCATATCTCGCTCCTCAGCGGTTAAAAACGGAACTGCTTTCCGATACGTCGTCTGTTGATTTTAACGCGGCTCTGCCTTTTACATTTGTTCCTGTTTCAGAAGCGTTTTCCAATTCCGCTACCGAGTTAAAAATTAATTTTATTCGCGGTTGTGAGTTGTCCGATTCGGCTTACGGGAAAATCTATTATAAACTTTCGTCAGTTAACGAGTACTCCGAAGTTGAGATGACAAAAACGGATTCCTCTTTCACCGGTGAAATACCGGCTTTGTATTCGACCGAAACAATTGATTATTATGTCAAAGCGAGAAGTAACGGAACTATCTACAAATCGGGTGAATTTTCGGTAACTCCGAAAGCGGCGGGAATTTTGTCTTCATTGAATATAAATCCCGAGTTGAATAATATTCTTCTTCGTCCCGGAGATAATTATCAAATAAATTTAGTTTTGCTTGACGGCATTCAGCAATCTTTAAAAGATAAATTTACCGGAGCGGGGCACGAAGGGAGATTATTAATTTCCGTTTCATCAAATCTTGAAATTTCGTTCCCCAATGAGGAGGACAGCGCTTCTTTCGTGATAACGGCAGATGAAGCGGGCGAAAGTTCGATTTCCGTTACGGCATTTTTGAATGGCGTTTCAATAAATAAAACGGCTTCGTTTACCGTCGGTGAAATTGTTCTGGAATCCTTCACGATTGCGTCTCCTCAAACAAGACTTTCCAATAGAAGCGCCGGAATTCAGTTCTCGCTATCGGCAACGGATACTTCGGGAAGGAGTGTGGCTTTGGGAAATAACGTTGAATGGGATATCGCGCCTGTTACCGCAATTTCGGATAATGATTACGACGCTTTCCGCAGTTCCGGTTTTTATCGTCCCGTGGATTCTACATTTTTCGGTAATATTAAAATTACAGCGAAGGATGCTATCAGCGGATTAAGCGCGGAAACGGAACTATCGGTTTATGCGGAGATTTATCCGAACGCGTCAAGTTTTCTTTCCAACAATAACGGATTTTCCTTGCTGCTACCTACAAACGCTGTGAACATTCCGGTTCAGCTTGAGCTTAATAATAGAAGTGTGAGATCCGTAAAAAAATATGTTACACCGATTGGTTCTTCCAAAAGGTTTGTAGCTGCGGATAATTCCTACTCCCTCAGCTACAGCTCTACAACGGCTTTGCCCGGCGACAGTTTAATGGCGTATGGAAAGATTACTCTGCCCGATGCCGCTTCCTTTGATTTGATGCAGGGCGGAAAAGCGCTCGGATATTATGATACTCATAAAAATAATTGGCGTCTTCTTTCGGGAACTTCATCTCTTTCAAAAAGCGGCGCCGGAGATGGATATTCCTACGATAAGTTTAATAAATTCGGCGAATATATTTTGCTCAGCGAAAGTCAGCCGCTCGGATTAAAATATCTCGCTGCGCTCCCTTCGCCTTTTTCTCCTGATGTCGCTCCGGTTAAAATCGGCTATTTTCTTACTTCCGACGCCCCGCCTGCAATGGTAACGATAAAGATTTATAATATTAACGGAGAACTTGTCAGAACGCTTCTTGAAAACGATATTCAATTCCCCGGGAAATACGGGGGAAGCGGTTCGCTTAAAGAGATAACTTGGAATGGCAAGACAGATGGCGGAAATTTAGCACGCAACGGGAGATACATAATTCACATTTCCGCCAAAGATGGAAAAAATGAAGTTTCACAACTTTTACAAGTAGTTTTGATTAAGTAAATGACGACTAAAAAAATTAAATATTGTTTAACGGTTTTGCTCCTTTCTTCGGTTACGATGTTCGGACAGGAGCTTTCCGGAATCTCGGGCAGCTTTGTGGATTTGGGATTTGGAACTCGCGCCTCGGGAATGGGAAACGCGTTTACGGCACAGTCCGACGACGCAAACTCCGTG
>JALWEC010000335.1 GCA_027036655.1 Melioribacteraceae bacterium | reverse complement strand
TAACCAATGAAATCGGGAAGGAATTCGGCGAGCATTTCGGTCGTGAATACCAAGCCGTTGAAGCGGTTAATATCGGTCCGGAGACTAAGACTGTTCTTGTAACAATTTCGAGTATCACGACAACCGCTCGAGGCGTTATACGAAATCATCCCGATGTCGGATTGTTGAAACTCCGTTTATTCCATCCTTTCCCTAAAAAGTCGGTTCTTAAAGCGATTGAATCATTAGGAGACGACGTTACTTTTGTAGCCGTTGAACGAAACTTTATGGGAGATAAATCGGGCGCGATTAAGCAGGAATTAGAGCGCGCTTTTTACGGCGAACGCACAAATCCGATTTACGATGTTTATACCGGACACGGCGGAAAGGATGTGCCGCCGAGAACAATCGAAAAAATAATTTACAGAATAAAAAACAATCCCAAAGAAATTACCTGGATTGATATAGAGTAAAACAAGATTGGAGAAAATTATGCAACCAGCAATGGAATTTTTAATAAAAGAAGAAAAAGTTTTTTCCGGCGGATTAAGCTGCCGCGGGTGCGGGTGGTCGTTATTGGTACGACATCTTTCGAGCATACTTGGCGAAAATACTGTTTATGTTGTTCCCGCATCTTGTTTCTCGATTATCGCCGGTCCTTATCCGCTGAACGAGTTACGCGGTAGCGTTGTTCACACCATTTTTGCAGCGGCGCCTGCCACTGCAACGGGCATTCGTCATGCGCTTGACAGGCAAGGGAAGAAGGATGCAAATGTCGTTATTCTTGCCGGAGACGGAGGAACATTCGACATTGGATTTCAGTCTATGTCCGGCGCTGCTTCGCGAGGTGAAAACTTGATTTATATCGTTAACAACAACGGCGCTTACATGAACACCGGAATCCAGACAAGCACGGCGACTCCGTACGGAGCTGTTACCACAACAAACCCGCAGTCCAACTACAAAAAAACCTGGCCTAAAGATTTAATGGGGATTGTCGGAGCGCATAATATTCCGTATGCGGCTACTGCGTCTCTGGCGTTTATGCAAGACTATCGCCGGAAAATTCAAAGAGCGAAGGAAACGGATGGTTTCAGACTGCTTATGATTGACGGACCCTGCCCTCCCGGACATAAAGTCGATCCGTCGCAGTCGATTGCGGTTTCACGGTTAGCCGTTGAGACTAAAATGTTTCCTCTTTTTGAAATTGAGCATCAGCAATATACCGTAAATTATATCCCTGAGAAATTTGTTCCGGTTGAAGAATGCATGAAACCGCAGGGAAGATTCAGACATTTGTTCAAACCTGAGAACAAACAAATTTTGGAAGACGTTCAAAAACATACTGATAAATATTGGGAACGCTTGCTTGCAATGGAAAAATTAACTCACGAATTGAATATCTTAGAAGATTAATCGGGAATTGTCAAAACTATTTACAACAAAGCCGGAGTTTCTCCGGCTTTGTAATTATATGAATCTTTGCAAAATAAAAATTGTTCCAATTAATTTCCGTTCCGCTGGTGAAGTTACTTTTTTGCTCAATTTTCTATTCTTGTTGTTATTTTATTAATAACATTTTTTTTACGTTTTTAAATATACCTGCTTGAATAATATAATAATAAACTCCACTAGACAAATTACTACCATCAAAACTGACTGAATAATTACCTGCGGGTTTATATTCATTAGTCAGTTTTTTTACTAAATTACCTAAAATATCATAGACGTTAATTTTAACAAAATCCGCTTCCGGTAATGAATATTCAATTAGCGTAGTCGGATTAAACGGATTCGGATAATTTTGACATAATTTAAATGTAGCGGGTTTACCAAAATTAACTTCAATAGTTTTTGAATATTTATATGAACCGTTTATATCAGTTTGCTTTAACCTGTAATAATAAGCTCCTGTTTTATTTACAGTTGTATCCTTAAACGAATATTCTTGCAACGAATTGCTGTTCCCGTAACCTTCTACAAAAGATAATGTTTTCCAATTCTCATTATTTCCCGGAGGTTGGTTCCCCAAAGGATTTGACAACCGTTCGACGTAAAATCCGTGATTGTTAATTTCCGTAACAGTTTTCCATAACAATGTAACATTGTTATTATTAATTTGTGCAGTGAAAGTGATTAATTCCACCGGTAAGACACCGTTTTGCATAGTATAAGTAACTCCGCCATGATTAGAACCGCTTCCGGCTTCTTCTCCGAAAGAACCGTCGTCAACAAAAGTCATTACTGCAATTTTATTTTGCGAACCTGTTGACCAGCCGGAGATATTGGGTTGATCCAAATCGTTTTTTGAAACTGAAATTTCAATATCGGAAAAATCATCAGACCCATCGGTTTGTTTCCACTTTTGACTGTTTGAACCGCCATTTTCCCAATCCCAACCGTCGCTGTCACCGGTATGTCGATACAAAGTTACGTTTGCAGGGGAATACTGAATCATAAAATCGTAACCGTTATCCCACCAACCGTAGGATAAGCCGGTTCTTGTGGAAGGTTCGTTTTGAGGATCGACGGAAATTAATAAATATAATGTTTTGGTTCCTGCAACAGAAGATGTTGTTTGAATTCTGAAATATACGTTTGTTGCATCATCCGTAACATAAACGTTATCAAAATCCCAACCGTTTGATCCGTCGCCGGTAGCGTCATTGATCAAAACGGGAATGCTTGCCCAATCCGAGAAATCACCGTTTATTGTTATCTGACCGTTTATTAGGGTCGAAAAAAGCATAGATATGATAAATAAATGTATTTTGCCCATAACCACTCCTTTTATATGTGAATTAACGTAACTAATAAATAGTTGTTAAATATTAATTTTAACTTCGGCTTTTTAGATGAAACAATACCAAGTCTTTTATTATTCACATAATCCCAAACAATATATTTCTTTCCTTTTTGTAATCCCCTAAACTCAACGACGCCGTTGAAATTCTTTGCATAAAATGCGTAAAACAAGTTGCCGTTTTTCTCTATTACGTG
>JALWEC010000334.1 GCA_027036655.1 Melioribacteraceae bacterium | reverse complement strand
AAGTAGTAATTATATAGAATAAAATAAACATTTAATAAATTTTTACGGAGTATTTTATGTCAAGGTTTTCCGGAATTTTAGTCCATTTGCTTTTTGTCGTTTTTATTCTTCAAACAAGCGTTGTTTCCGCTGAAGCGAAAAACGACGATTTGATAATTAAAAATCAAAAAGTCAGATTTTCGGTTAAAGTAGAAAATTCCCAAATATCAAAAGAAACTTTATCTACGCAAAAGAATTGGGGGGTAGAAAACGGCACTGCAACTTCACAATTTTCTTTTGACGGAAATTTCCGGCTTGATATTTTCTGGACTTACTGGAACGCTCCGGGAAAAATTAACAACTCCGATTTGCAGTTATATTTAACCAAAAATGATTTTAAAATTACAGGCTACAACATAACAACGGGCAACGACGGCTCGCAAAAAATAATTATAGATGAAACAAGTCCGAAGTATAATTTTACTTTGAAAGTAGAATATCTTTTGGGAAAAAACGCATTTTTTGTCGAGAAAAAAATCACGGTTTTCGACTCAGAATATGAAACTCACTTTTTACAGAAAATTCACACGTTTTATTCCACAGTTAAAGGAATAAAATCCGTTATTAAAAAAGGAGGCTACGGACAGCCGGCTGCTTTTGCGATTGAAAACGGCGGCGGCTTTGCAGGCGTAGAGTATCCTACCGCGACTACGGAAATCAACGCAGATGAAAATAAAATTTCATCGGTGGAAACTATCGCTAAAAAAATAACTTCCGCCGGAGTTTCCGGCAGCCAAACCGTTATCGGGATAACTCCCAAGCCGAACGTAAAATTCTGGTTTATGAAATATTTGGATTTTGTTCGGGTCGCAAAATTAAAACCCTACACCTTATACAACAGCTGGTACGATTTGCGCTCGGTAGAATATCCGAATGTGCCTCCTAAGTATTGGATGAACGAAAAGAACGTTTTCAGAATTATCAATGAAATAAAATCGAACTTTGTCGAGAAGCACGGAATCAAAATTGACGCGTTCGTGCTTGACGACGGCTGGGATATTTATCAAAGCGATTGGAAACTTCGCAGAAAGCAATTCCCGCACGGAATGTTGCCGATCTCGGAAAAGCTGAAGGAAATCAATTCCACTCTCGGATTGTGGTTTGGTCCGACCGGCGGATATTCCTTCCGGCTCAAGAGAATAAACTGGATGAAAGCCCACGGTTACGAGGTTGTGGGAAGTCACGGAGAATGGCAGCCGATGATGTGCATCGCCGGAAAAAATTACAAAAAGCTTTTTAAAAAACGGGTAACCGATTTCGTGAAGAACGCTAAAGTCGGATATTACAAATGGGACGGAATTCAGTTTTCGTGCAGCGAGCCTGATCACGGTCATCCGGTAGGGGAATATTCGCGGAGAGCCGTAATGGAAAGCGTGGCTGATATTTGCAATTCGGTGCGCAAGCTAAATCCCGATATTTTCTTAAATATAACTTCGGGAACGTGGCTTAGTCCCTGGTGGGTAAAATACGCAAACACAATATGGATGCAAGGCGGCGATTACGGATATTCGGATGTTCCTTCTATCAGCAGCAGAGACAGAGCGATTACTTACCGCGACATTACTCTTTACAACGATTTTACAAAATATGATTTGTGGTTCCCGATTTCAAACTTGATGACGCACGGAATAATAAAAGGGGAGCTACAGAAACTCGGAGGCGAAAGCGAGCCGATTGATAAGTTTACGGATAACGCCGTTTTATATTTTGCGCGCGGCGTGGCTATGTACGAGCTTTATATTTCTCCCGATATTCTTTCGGATAACGAATGGAACGCTCTTGCCCAATCGCTAAAGTGGGGCAAAACTAATTTCGATATTTTGATGAATACGGAAATGATTGGCGGCGACCCGAGTAAAAGCGAGTCTTACGGTTTTACTCATTTCAAAGGAGATAACGCGCTGATTGCCGTTAGAAATCCAAAAATGGGAAATGATGAAATCTCATTTGTTTTGTCTTCTGATTTCGGGATGAACGAAAAAGCAAAAAATCTTGTAATGGAAGAAATTTACCCGAGGAATATTATCTCGGATAAGTTATATAAATGCGGAGATAAAGTTTCCGTTTCGCTCGACGGATTTGAAACGGCGATTTTTAGCTTTCACCCGATTGATGAAACTGATAAGCCTCTAATTTCCGGCGTTGACTTTATTCCGCAAAAGGATGGTTCGTTTAGCGCGGTTCCGGCGGGAGGAAAAGTTATAAGTTTACCGAATGGAAAAATCGGTAGGGTAAAATATTCGGGAAAGGATTTAACGATTCCGGAATTAATTGAAAAAATTAAAACGGTTAAAACATCCGTCAAATCTTCCGCCGCAGTACAAACGGCTTCTTCAAACGAATTTACCATTTTCCCAAAATTAAACGGAGAAACCGAGTACGGCGAAATTGCAATTCTTTATACGCCGGATAGCGTAGATAGCAAGGCGGTTTTACCGGAAATTTCAGTTTTAACGAACGGAAAGAAAGCGGAACCAAAATACGAATCTGAAAAAGGGAAGTGGAAATGGAGCGTCGTGAAAATTGATAAGAGCGTAAATTTATTAAGCGTTTCCGTTTCGGGCGCAAAAGGAATCTCGGGAGAAATAAGCGTTTATTTGATTACTTACGAAAAACCCGAGGGAGTGAAAATTGAGATAGCAAACGCAAATGGAAATAGTGAAATTTATCCACCGCGTCCGCTTCCGAACGGTCTGATAAAAAAAGAAAATATGATAAAACGAATAAAGATAAAAAATTAATGTTCTGTGAGTATAGAATTGATTGATAGAAAGCTTTGCATAACTTAATATGTCATTCTGAATGGAGCGAAGCGGAATGAAGAATCTCAAAACCGGTAATTTTGACGAATTTAGAGATATTTCGGACGGTTTACATCTTCGCCCCCAACAAAAAGCAGTTGGGGCAAGCTTGGCGAACTCAATATGACAATTTTAGGTTA
>JALWEC010000333.1 GCA_027036655.1 Melioribacteraceae bacterium | reverse complement strand
AGCTAAACCTTGAAGGTTTAGAATTTTAATAATTTGTGCTTTCGGAAAAACCTTCAAGGTTTTTAATATTCAACAAATATTGAAAATTAGCTTTTTGTTTTATTGATAGCAAAATTCTAAATAAATTAGCTAAACCTTGAAGGTTTAGAAATTTTTATAATTCATATTTGTGTTGGCAAAAGATAAGAAAATCTAATTTTTCGTCAGATATTTCTCTGCCTTAAAATTTCGTACAAAACAATGCCGGTAGCAACCGAAACATTGAGCGATTGCAGTTTCCCTTCCATCGGAATTTTAACGAGAATGTCGCAAAGGTCTGCGGTAAGTTTTCTGATTCCTTTTTCCTCGTTTCCCATTATCAGAGCTACGGGCATTTTGTAATCAATTTTTGTGTAGTCGTCTTTTCCTTCTAGAGACGTTCCGATTAGCCAAAAGCCGGATTCTTTTAATTTTGTAATTGCATTTCTGAGATTATTTACGCGAGCAATTTTAACGTGCGATAACGCTCCCGCGGAAGTTTTTTCAACTGTTTCGTTCAGAGGCGCGCTGTTGTTTGTCGTTACTATTATTCCGTCAACTCCCGCCGTTTCCGCCGTTCGCAAAATCGCTCCGAGGTTGTGCGTATCCTGAATTGTATCAAGGATAAGAAGAAGCGGATAACGATTTTCCTTTGAAAAATCAATGAGTTCCTCAACTTCGTAAAATCTGTAATCAATAGTGATTGCAACAACGCCCTGCGTATTTCCGCTTTTTTCATACTTCTTGAATTTTTGCGGCGGCATTTGGGTAAACTTGATTCCCTGTTTTTTTGCGGCAATACGGATTTTATCAATCGCGGCGTTTCTCTGTCCGAATGAAACAATTACCTGGTCAATCTCTCTGCCTGAATTTATCGCTTCAAGAACAGGTTTTCGTCCGACAATTAACTTCATTCCTCGTCGCTCGAATAAATTTTATTTACAATTTCTTCAAGTGAATCGAAGGAATATTTTGCCTCTTCGCCGTCAGCCATATTTTTAAGAGTAACTTTGCTCTCGTTAATTTCTTCGCCGCCGACAAAAAGAACAAACTGCGCATTGTTTTTATTGGCTTCTCTCATTTGCGCTTTAACGCTTCTGCCGAGATAATCGAGTTCTGTTTCCACTCCTTTACCTCTGAAATAAAGAGAGAGATTGTAGGCGATTCTGTCGTAAGATTTGTCGAGTAAAACGATGAAAAGAGGAAGCGGATAGGGATCGAACTCGAGCAGTCCTTCATTTTTGCAGGCAAGTAGAATTCTCTCGATTCCCGCCGCAAATCCTACCGCGGGAATATCAACTCCGCCCAACTCTCTCGCAAGTAAATTATATCTGCCCCCGCCGCAGAGCGCGCTCTGAGCGCCTACGCTTCCGCTGACAATTTCAAATGTAGTGTTTGTGTAATAGTCGAGTCCGCGAACAAGTTTCTCGTCAATTTCATAATCGATGTGGGCGTCGTCGAGAATATTCCTTACCTCTTCAAAATGATCGATATCTTCGTTGGAAAGGTAATCTAAAATTTTGGGCGCTTCGTTCATAATCAGGATATCGTTTTCGGCTTTGCTGTCAAAGATTCTCAAAATGTTTGTTTCATATCTCCGGCGGCTCTCTTCGCTTAAGTCTTTTACTTTATCCGAAAGATATTCGCGGAGAACGGTTTTATATTTTTCACGCGATTCGGGAACGCCGAGTGAGTTAATTTTTACTTTGAAATCGCTTAACCCGAGCATCTGCATAACTATGTAGGGAATAAGAATCATCTCGGCGTCAAGATAAGGATTGTTGCTTCCGAGAGCTTCTCCGCCGAACTGATGAAATTGGCGGAGTCTTCCCGCCTGCGGGCGTTCCTGGCGGAACATCGGCGAGATGTAGAAAAACTTATTTAACGGTTTGGCTTTCTGAAGCGAGTGTTCAAGCAGCGCTCTGACAACCGACGCCGTTCCTTCAGGTTTAAGAGTAACGCTGTTTCCGCTTCTATCGGTGAAAGTGTACATTTCCTTCCCGACAATGTCGGTGCTTTCCCCGATGCCGCGGGCAAAAAGGGCGGTTTCCTCAAATATAGGCGTGCGGATTTCGTTGTAGTTAAAATTACTGAAAACGTCAATTACGATTTCTTCGAGAAATTGCCATTTTTCTATTTCGGGATAGTAAATATCCTTTGTTCCTTTTATAGCTTTAATCATAAATTTTTATCCAAAGTATTTGTTTTCTTCCGTTTCAAGCAGAGTTAAAATCTCTTCTTTTGAAGAGGCGTTTATCAAGTTCTGCCGGAATTCGTCGTTGTTCATCAATCTTGATATTCTGCTGAGCATCTTTATATGCTCGCTTACCATTGTTTCTTTACCTATTAACATAAAGATAATATTAACGGGTTTGCCGTCGTGTGAATCAAAATCAATCGGTTCGGATAACTTTGCCAGAATTGCGATAAAACCATCCGCCCCCTTTGTTTTGGCGTGTGGAATTGCAAATCCGTTTCCAACTCCGGTTGACATTATTTTTTCTCGCTCTAAAACGGCTTGTTTTACCTCTTCCAAATCTTTAATCAGAGGGTCGCCGGATAAGCTGTTCACCATTTTTGTGATTGCGTCTTCTTTATTCTCAAATTTTACATTAAAGAGAATTCTGTTTTCATTAAGTAGTTCCGAAAGTTTCATTTTTCTGCCAATTTTAATAAAATTTAATGTTCTAACTTAATCAAATTTAAGGGAATTTTGAAGTAAGAAACAATGATTTTGGAAGTCAAAATATTATTTAATTTTACAACTACAAACCGTTAAAACGGTTATTGCTACGCTAACTTGTTGCTAACCAACGGCTTATCCGCCGTGGCGGACGCGTGTTTTTTTATATTTAGCGTCATTACGACCCCGCAGAATGCGGGGGAAGCTCCGCCTTTGGCGGACTCACTGGTAAACTTACTATTGCTGAATGTTCAACAGCGGTTTAATGGGTAAGGTTGAATG
>JALWEC010000332.1 GCA_027036655.1 Melioribacteraceae bacterium | reverse complement strand
GTATTAAAATAGCGAATTTCCAAATAAGACGGTTAAAACTTGAAGGTTGATAAATTAGGAAAAATTCAATGAATTTAGCGATTAAAACTTAATGAATAATCTATTGAAACAGAAAATAGACCAAGCGCTTAAAACCGAGCCGCAGAAAAAGGCGTTAGTTTCCGCGAGCGGTAATTTAACGTGGGAAGAGCTTTATTTTATCGCAGAGAAAAACTCGGCTGTAATTCAAAATGTTTTCGATTCGTCAGAATATGTTCCTCTTTTATTTCTTAATCCGTTTCAATTCACGTTAGCCGTCTATTCGGTTTGGTTTGCCGGAAAAATCCCCGTGCCGTTAAATCCGACGGCGGGAAAGGAAGAGTTAACTAATATATTAGGAAAGCTTAAAACCGGAAAAATAATTTCAGATTTCCCGGATGACCGAGAGCTTTTTTCAGACGGGAACGAAGCAATTCCTTGGGATAAATTAAAAGAAATCAAAGCTGAAAAATCAACGGTTAATTCATTTTCCAATACGGCAGTGGTTATATTTACTTCCGGTTCCACAGGCGTTCCGAAAGGCGTTCCGATTTCTTTTTCCAATCTTGAAGCTAATGTCAATTCGATTCTGCATACCGCTAAATTAACCGAAGCCGACTCCTGGCTTGCGTCGCTTCCTTTTTTTCACATCGGCGGATTTGCAATTATTTGGCGCGCGCTTGCTCTTGGTTCAACCCTTTTTCTTCCCGACTCATTTTCCTCAAAGGAGATAATTAAAACTTTAAAGAAATTCCGCCCTTCGGTTTTTTCCGTAGTTTCCACAACACTAATCGAGTTAATCGATTCTGTTTCACCCTATGAAAACCTTAAAGCGATTTTTGCCGGAGGCGGTCCGGTAAAAGGAGAGCTGATGAAGTCGGCTATTGATAAGGGTTTCCCGGTTTTCAAAGTTTACGGTTCAACCGAAACGGTTTCGATGGTTACGGTTTTAACTCCGGATGATTTTTCATTTGCTCCCGAATCGGCGGGCAAACCGTTCGACGGAATTGCAATCAAGATAGAGAATCCCGATGCCGACGGCGTCGGAGAAGTTTGCGTTAAAGGTCGGCAAATAACTTCCGGTTATTTGAACGACGGCGGAAGTTCTTTAACGGAGGATGGTTTCAGGGGAACGGGCGATTTGGGATATATTAGCAAAGAAGGATTTTTATATATAGTCGGGAGGAAAGCGGAGTTTATTATATCGGGCGGAGAAAATATTAATTTGAATAAAATAAAAAAAGCTCTGCTTGAATTGGACGAAGTTCAAGACGCCGAAGCCGTTGGAATTCCCGACCGGAAATGGGGGGAAATGTTATGCGCAGTTGTCGTTCCGACTGCGAAGATAAATTTGGACGAGTTAAAAAATGCGCTCGGAAAAAAACTTGCCAAATTTGAAATACCTAAAAAAATAATTTTCACGAATGAAATCCCGCGAACTCCTCTCGGCAAACCGAAACAAGCTGAAATTAAGAAATTGTTTTTCAAATAGATACGCGTTGCAGCTCTTTGCCGTTTCGGCTTGGGGAGAGATAGAAAAATCGGTTACATCTATTCTGGGATTAAACTGAATTTCTTAATTCTTCGTCGATTCGTTCTTTTAAAATCATTTTTATTAAAGATTGATATGGAACGTCTCTTTTGTGTGCAATTACTTTGATGTCGTTTAGTAAGAATTCCGGGAGTCTCAAAGAAATAGTTTTTGTCGAGGGCTTTAATTTTGGCAAAGAAGTTAATTTGGATTTATTCCAATCAATAAACTCCGATGAATCATTTCTATTCCAGAATTCTCTTTCTTCTTCTTCGGTTTTAAATTTCGGTATGTTCTTTAATTTTTTCATCGTATATTTTTCTTTCCTTTTTTGTCATATCCCTTGCGGAAATAATTCTAATCAAATTATTTCTGATTGTAAAAACAATAAACAATTTTCTGTTCAAATCAGTGCGACCTAAAACGTACCGGCGTTTTTCATTTTGTGAATGTTTTATGTCGTCGGCGACAATTAACGGGTCGTTAAAGAAAACTTGTTCACATTCAAAATTAAGAACCTTATGTTTTAACCTGTTTTTCTCAATGTTTCCTTTGTCCCACTGAAAACCTTCAATATTGTCAAGTTCTTGCTTCATACAATTGTATATTACAAAAATATACTAAAAAAAGCAATGATAATTCTGCTGAAGGACTTGGCAATCCACGCAACAATAAACTGTCTGTTTTGCGTAAATTATAGGAAGGAGATTCCTCGTTTCGTTTAACGACTCAACTTAGTATGACAACTTAGAGCTGGATTTTACGTTTCACGTTTTGAGTCTCGCATTCCTCTATCTTTTTGCGAAAGGAAGGTAAAATTAGGATTGCTATATATTCAAATATGGTTCAACGGATGAGGTAGAATCCTATTGAGATTGCCACATCCCGATTAAAAGTATCGGGATTCGCAATGACAATGCATCTATACTGAAAGTTGTTGTATTACCATCTGGCAATTACCGATAGAGTAATATCCTCGGCTATTTGGTTTAGCGCTTCGTTAATGGCGTCGTTGCGGGCTTGAGTAATATCGGAAGCGTTGTTATCATAATTGCTGAACGCCGAAAAGGTTTTCTCGAATACTTTCTTTCGTTTCACCAAATCCCGGTAAACCGCTTTTACCTTAATCGTAACTTTGCGGGCTGTAATATCTTGTCCGGTAATTGTTTCGGCTCTGTCGGTTAATTGTGAGATTGTTCCGCTTAACTTGGAATCGGCGTTATCTCCCGTAACAAGCGTCAGATTTCCGTCATCGACAAAAAGAGAAATAAGCTCGTTTGTTAAATTGTCGCTTAAAAAAGGTTCCCCCGAGGCGGATTTGTCGTTAAAGGGCTGAATGTAAATCGTTTTGATGTGAGGCGGCAAAGCCGCGCCGGTAAAGGAGTAGCTGCATCCTGCAATGATTAAAGCGCCGGTAAAAAGGAGAACAATATATTTA
>JALWEC010000331.1 GCA_027036655.1 Melioribacteraceae bacterium | reverse complement strand
TTTTTACTGAGTTTTGGTTCATCAAATATCAAATAATTTGGTCCGTAATTTTCCGAATTATATAATTGTTCCCCTATTTGTAATAATGAATTAAGCATAACTATCCTTAATTTTTTATTTTTTTAAGATTAAAATTCATATTAAAGTTTCCCCCTTCGCTTTTGAATTTGATAAAAAGAATATTTTTTGTTTGCCTGTTTGCAGGATTATCGACTAAAATTTCGAGAGGATTTTCAACGCTTTTTCCGTTTCTTTTAAGAGCGTATTCTCCTATCTCCCTAATTGCTTTAATCATGGATTCCCTCGCGGATAGTGGAATAAAATATTTCGGGGATTACTTTCAATTTATATCCCTCATTAATATTTGCCTCTATTTAATTTATTAAATGTACGATGTTTTTTGATTTATTCAAAATGTTTTTCAAAATTTCACTTTTTTTCAGAATGCTTTCCATAGAAATTAAAATGCTGAATATGGGAAATCTATTATTCCAAATTTTTTGAATTGATTAGTCCATTAACCATTAACCGACAACTATATTACTGTTCGTTTTTAATACTTAATCTCATTTTGAAGCGGTTCGAGTAATAAAAAGGGCGTTTTCGGGGCTTATTTTTCGGAACAAAATTTGCATCAAATAATTGAATAGAATAAAAATAAAGAAGAGAAAATTGAATATTTTAGATAAACTACCGGTCGGCATTATTACTCTTGACGAAAACTTTAACATAACTTTCGTCAACGAGACTTTTTTTCAGTTTGAGCGTTTTCTTCGGTTAAATAAGGAAGGTTTAATCAATAGTCCGATAACCGAAATTTCCGCAATTTACGGCGAACTTAAAGAAGAAATTCAAGAACTTCAGAATTTAGTTCCGTTTGAAAAAGAGATAGATTTCGACAAAAAAATTCTCGGGAAGTTTTTATCCGTGATAGTTAAGGGAGTTCCCGTTACCGAAGATGAAAAGTTTACAGGCGCGCTTCTCCTTTACGAGGATTTAATCGTCGCGGCGGAAACGCATGAGGAGAGCATTCTCCGGACAAAACAATTTAAGGACGCCATTTCCGTAGTTTCCGATTTTTACTGTCTCGCCGACAAGGAAGGCAAAATTATTTATTCCTCGGACGCGGAATTCGAGGCGATAATCCCGGGCGAAGCTATAATAAAAGCAATAAAGGAAAACGACTTTTTAATCGAATCGACAAAAGGGGAATATTTTAAAATCGCCTACAAACCCGTAATCTTAAAAGATAAAGGGAACGAGCTGATTTTTATCTCGCTGAAAAACGTTACGACTGAAATTAACGAAAAGAATAATCTGAAAAACCAGCTCAAGGCGGCTCAACTTTCACACTCGGTAATCAATTCGGTTTATTCTCCGGTTCTGCTGATTAATTCGGAAGGCGGAATTGAGTACGCCAACAGCTCCGTTACTTCCCTCTTCGGGAAAAATACCGGCAAGCTAAGTAAAATTGAGCGGATTGTTCCTGAAATAACAATTGAATTAATTTCGGAGGTTTTATTCTCCCCTGATATTGACGCTCTTCGCGAAATTGAAATTAAAGTCTCCGGGAAACAATTTAAGATTCAGTTAAAGAAGTTTGACAAAAGCAGTTCGCTGCTTCTTGCCGAGTTCTTCGATACGACGGAACAAAAAAATGAAATCGAAAAGCTGGAAGAAAAACTTAATATTCTGAAAAAACTCTTTTACAGAAAAAACATAATTATAAAATATAATTCCAAAGGGAAATTACTTGAACTGAGTGAAAATCATCTCCTTGCCGATGAAATTTTCGGGGATAAAAAAAGCGGCATCGAAAAAATAATTCCGGTGAACCGCGATGAACTTTTTCCTCAAACCGAGTCCTCATTCTCATTCGACAAAAACGGCAGAGTTTTCTTCGGACATGTCGTAAAAGGAAGCGACGGCTACTATTTGGGCGTATCGGATGAGACGGAACGAATTAAAGAAAAGACAAAATCGGAAGAATTAGAGAAAAGATATAATGATTTGGCGGAAAACATAACCGAGTTTTTCTGGCAATCAAAAAAGATTAACGAAAAATTTATTCCTCCCGTTTACTCGGATAACAGCGAGAAAATCATAGGTTATTCCGCCGACGAGCTGAATCGCAATCCGAAACTGTGGCTTAAGCTGATTCATCCTAACGACAAAAAAGATTTGATTCGTGAATTACGCTTATTTTATTCAAACAAAGCTTTATCCGAAAAAGAATTGGTTTTCCGCGTAATAACCAAAAACCGTAAAATAATTTGGCTGCGCGAAATCATCAAAGTAAAGCGGGATTCCGCAGGGAACGCCGTTGAAATTTTTGCCGCGTTGGGAGACGTTACTTCGCTGATGAGCCGTCAGGAAGAACTAAAGCAAAAAGTTGACGAATTGGAAGCGATGAACAGCGCTAAGGACAGATTCGTCTCGATTATTTCGCACGATTTACGCACGCCTTTCAGCTCGGTGCTCGGCTTTACGGATTTGCTTCTAAACGACAACACTCTGCCGGAAGAAAAACGAAGAGAGTACATTCAGTACATTCAGGATTCCTCAAACACAATGCTGAATTTGGTAAATTCGCTTCTTGATTGGACTCGCCTCCAAACCGGAAGAATTCAATTCAATCCGGAAAAGCTTTCTCTCTCGGAAGTCGCACAAAATTCACTCGCGATGCTGCAGGGAACGGCAATGAAAAAAGGAATTAACCTCGCGTCGAATATCGACAGAAATTATTTCGTGCACGCAGATAAAAATCTTCTTTCACAGGTCTTTAATAACTTGCTCGGCAACGCGATTAAATTCACCAAAGCGGGAGATTCGATTTCCATAACGGCAAGGAAGCCGGAGAACTCGAATGTAATTGAGGTTACTGTCGCAGATACGGGAACGGGAATCCGCGAGGAAGATATTCCCAAACTTTTCCGCCCGGATTCCAAATTTACAAACCTCGGGACGGCCGGCGAAAAAGGTACGGGACTTGGACTTTCCCTAGTTTCCGAAATAATCAAAAAGCACAGAGGCGAAATAAAAGTTGAGAGCAAATTGGGGGAAGGAACAAAGTTTATTTTTACCATTCCGATTTCTTCATCATTAATATTGCTCACGGATGAAAATCAAACCGATTTGCTCCTTTACTCAAAGTTAATCAAATCACTTTTTCCCGAATTTATTATTGAAACGGCAAAGGAAAAAGAGGAAATCGAACGGATAATTTCAGAAAAAGCCCCCGTGTTGATTTTATCCGAAACCAACATTGAAAACTATTCGATATTTAATTTGCTGGAGTTTCTGAAAACCAACGTGAAAAAAATCAAACCCTCCGTTATTGTTCTGACGAGGAAAATTTCGCCGAAAGAAGCTAAAGTACTGGAAAGTCAGGGAGTTAGATATGTCTTTTCCAAACCGGTGGATTTATCGGAGTTCAGGTCCAAAATATTGGAGGCGATTAAGTCAAGCGCTTAGAAACAAGCGGATTATTTATCCGTAAATTATTATTAGAAATTCTTCCGCTCCAAAAACTCGGGATAACAAAACGTTTTTTTTTTAGCGTAGATTGCTTGCAATCTGCGAAAAAACAAACATAAATTTACCGATAAGGTTTCAAGGACATAAACCATAGATAAGATAATAGAATTAGATTTTATTTCATACTCCGCCCTGTCGGATTGCGTCTCGGGTCAAAACATCAAAGAGGTTGTTTATATTATATAAAAAAGAAGCAGCTCCAGAGGAGCGTTACCTTTGTAATAAAGAGCGCGCCATTATCTATTAGCTCCGTAGGAGCGACACTTCAATGCTTACGAGATAATCATTGTATTTTTTGTATCGCTCATACGGAGCAAGTCCCAAAACATATCGCCTATGTAATTATCATAAGCTTTTGCATACTATAACTCGGACAAGTCGGATTCAAAGAAGTTAAAAGTTGAATATGAAATAGAATCTCTGAAATCCTTATTACTAAAGGACTTTAGAACATCTGATAAGAAATTCTTCCGAAAACAACACGAATTTTATTCTTTACGCTATTACAAAACTCAGTGGAGCGCTGTTGTCAGCGCAAAACCGAAACCGTAAGTCTTGTCAACATTCTTTCCGAAAATCGTTATAGGCGTATTCAATACTATAATAAAATCTTTAGCCCGCTCAATAGTAACGCCGGCATTTAGCAATAGCGAACTTTGGTCGAAATCGGGATTGTTAAAACTTAACGCGGAGTAATTAAATCCGATTATCGCCTGAATACCTTTAACGAAATAATACCCGAAGTCGGCTCCGGCAAAAATTCCGGAAGAATTAAAATCCGAAGCGGAGCAAGAAGGGAAATTTTTCTGCGCCACGGCATTAATATCAACCGAAAAATCATCTGTAAAAAAGTACGAAATTATCAATCCGCCGGCTACTCCGTAAGTAAAAAGTTCGGTGGCATCGCTATTTCCCGATAGCCTGTAACCTCTGTTGCCCAAAGGAAGATTCAAACCCGCCAAAGCGCCGAATGATGTGTTTTTATCAAATGAATAAGGAATTTTATATTTCGCTCCCAATCCGATATTGCTCATCGAGGAAGGCACGGTAAACCCTATCTCCAGATTTTTTGCCGCTCCATAAGTAAACCTGAAAAACAAATCGGATGCCGTATTAAGACTATCTTTACCCGGGAGGTAAGAACTGAACCGGGAACTCGATTTATAATAACCTTCGGAAAAATTAATATTTATCGACGGCTCAAATTCGAAAGTGTTTTCCGGAACCGGATCGGTGCAAAAATTGGAAAGCTTTGAAGCGGAAATTCCCGAAACTTGTCCGAAAATATTGACAGTCCATATAACCATTAAAACTATAATTAACTTTTTCATTTTAATTTTTCTCTCCCAAAAAGTAAGTCAAATGAAATCTTTTTATTTGAAATATCCAAGTGTTTTTTCCAGAGATTCTTAAATATCAAAACTTGTAAATCCTTCTTCCTTCGATAAACCTTGCGCTGTAATATTTACTTTTCAACGATGATATTTTAACGCCCTGCGACTGACTTGCATGAACAAAAAGATAATTTCCCAAATAAATTCCCACATGCCCCGGATAGCTTCTCGCGGTTGTATTGAAAAAAATTAAGTCCCCGAACTTAAGCGATTCAACATTCGGCACATCCGTTCCCATTTTGAACTGCTCCTTTGCGGTTCTCGGAAGTTTAACATTAAGCGCGTGCGCAAAAGCATTCTGTGTAAACGCCGAGCAGTCGATTCCGTTTAGAGAATTTCCTCCATACTGGTAAGGCGTTTCGAAATATTTTATAACTTCAAACAAAAGTTTTTCGCGCGGAGTAAGCGCGGCGCTCATTTCCTTAATGTGGCCGAATTTTTTGGCGAATGATTTTACGTCAATTTTATAATCATCCACAGGGGGTTCATCGAACTCCGATTTTCCTTCCGCCGGATCGGAATAATGTTTAACCGCCGTATCTTCTTTCTTCTCCGTTGTGTAATCGTTTTCCGATGAGAACCGGACTTTCTTTGCCGGTTTTTCTTGCGGGGGAGTTTTTTTGTCGTATCTCGATTGATATGAAGAGGAGGAACATCCTCCCGCAATTAGCGCGAGAATAATTCCTCCGATAAAATATCTTAATGCTATTTTGAGCATTTTAGCCCAAATAAGCTCTTAAGTTCTTGCTTCTTGAAGCGTGCCGCAATCTGCGAATCGCTTTTTCCTTGATTTGTCTAACTCTTTCGCGCGTAAGATTAAATTTTTCGCCGATTTCTTCCAGCGTTAACGAATGTTCCTTATTTAATCCGAAGTAAAGCTTAATTACTTCTCCTTCCCTTTCGGTCAATGTTGAAAGCGCTCTTTCAATTTCATTCCTAAGCGAATCTTCCATCAACTTCTGATCGGGCGGCGGCTGTTTGTCGTTTGTTAAAACGTCGAGCAGACGGTTATCCTCGCCCTGTGCAAAGGGAGCGTCCATTGAAACGTGTCTGCCGGAAATTTTCAGCGTATCGGCAACTTCACTCGGATCCATGTCGAGTTCTTTTGCGAGTTCGCTCGCGCTCGGTTCACGTTCAAACTCCTGCTCCAGATTGCTGTACGCCTTCCCGATTTTATTTAACGCTCCGACTCTGTTCAGCGGAAGCCGAACAATACGGGATTGCTCGGCAAGCGCTTGCAGAATCGATTGCCGAATCCACCAAACCGCATAAGAAATAAACTTAAAGCCCCGTGTTTCATCAAAACGCTTTGCAGCTTTTATCAACCCGAGGTTACCTTCGTTTATTAAATCTCCGAGGGACAAACCTTGGTTTTGATATTGTTTAGCAACGCTAACCACAAAACGGAGATTTGCTTTAACGAGCTGGTCAAGCGCGTGTTGATCTCCCTTTTTTATTTTTATCGCCAATTCAATTTCTTGGTCCGGAGTCAACAAATCCACTTTGCCTATCTCTTGCAAATACTTATCCAGTGATTGACTTTCACGGTTAGTAAATTGCTTGGTAATTTTCAAAGTTACCTCCTAATTATTTTCAATATTTATGCTGTCAACTATCCCAACGATTGCCGCATCTACGGGAGCCATATCGACGTCCATCGGGATAACCGCTTCGCTGGATGTTATATAAAAAACCACTTCGCCGGGACCCGCGCCGATTGTATCAACTACAATTATCGGGTCTCCGTCTTTTTCCAAATCAAATTTCAAGGGCTGAAGCAGCTGCATCTTCTGATGCTCCAAAGCTTCATACTTTTTTGTAGCCCAAATTGTTCCTATTACGCGCCCGAGATTCATTCCGCCGCAACTTCCTTTTCTTTATCCTTTACGGAAATATCTAGCTTATCGACAATTGCCATAATAACTGCGTCAACCGGTTTGTTTTTTGTTAAGGTTGTTTGGCGCGCGGAACTTCCCTGAGCATATAAAACAACCTCGCCAACTCCCGCGCCAACCGAATCGACGGCTACGACGAAGCTGTTTTTCGGAGAGTAATCCAGATTAAGCTGGCGAACAATTAAAAATTTTGCTCCGACGAGTTTTTCATCTTTTCTCGTTGACCAAACCGTTCCGATAACTCTTCCTAAAATCATAATTTCCTCAAATCTTCGGTTGTTAAAACTTTTAATCCCGTTTTGGCAAACTTTTCTGGCTTGTCCGTTAAAACGGGCAGTTTGTTAATTTTTGCCGTAACGCAAAACAACGCGTCGCGCACATTCTTCATCACGGGATAAAACTCATTTACATACGCCGAATATCTGTAATGCAATCCGAGAATATGCAGCGAAGAAAGAATATCATTAATGCATTTTTCATTATCGGAATCCACAGCAAGAAGTTTAATCTCCGCAGCGTTAAGAACAGTCGTGTAAAGAACGCCTTTTGTCATCGCCAGTTCTAACGCGGAAAGTTCTTCCGTTTGCGCCATTGTTAGATGTTCGATAATAATATCGGTTTCCGATAAAAACTCAATTTTTTTCAATTTCTTCAATTATCTTCTTTATTTCGGGAGTAACTTTCAACTTCCCTTTTGTTTTAAGAAATTTCTCAGCCACATCGGCGGGGAGCTTCTGCTTTTCCACAATTATATTTTTGATTTCCGTTTTATCCATACAGAAAGCTGATTCCTTGCAAATCGTTATTTATCTTGAAAAAATGAGCGACAGTCTGAGCGACATCCGAAAAAGTTTCGCGCGTACCCAAATCTTTTCCCGGCTTTCCTTTTCTGTAATAAAGAAGCGGAACATATTCGCGCGAATGATCCGTGCTGGGCGTAGTCGGGTCGTTGCCGTGGTCGGCGGTTAGAACAAGCGCGTCGGATTCGTCAAGCGTCGCTGCTATTTCCGGCAATTTTGCGTCAAATTCCTTAAGCGCTTTATGAAAGCCGACTGGATCGTCGCGGTGTCCGTAGTAAACGTCAAAATCCACAAGATTCGCAAAAATAAACGCGCCTTTTTTCTCTTTGCTCATTTTAATTATCGCTTCGATTCCTTCGGCGTTTGATTTTGTTTTAATGCCGAATGAAATTCCGCGGTGAGCGAACAAGTCGTTTATTTTTCCAATCGCCACGGTTTCAATTCCGTTTTTCTGAGCGTAATCCAAAATCGTGTCGCTCGGAGGATCTATTGAAAAATCACGGCGGTTAGTAGTTCGCGTGTAATTTCCCGATGTTCCGACAAACGGGCGGGCAATTACTCTGCCCACGGAATTTTTCCCGACCAGAACTTCGTTCCTCGCAATTTCGCAAATCTCGTAAAGCCTTTCTAACGGAATTACTTCCTCGTGAGCGGCAATTTGAAAAACGGAATCCGCTGAAGTGTAAACAATCGGGAATCCGGTTTTAACATGCTCATCTCCGAGTTCTTTAATTATCTCTGTGCCGGATGCGGGCTTATTTCCGAGAACACCTTTCAGTCCCGTTTTTTCAAGAAAAAGATTAATTATTTCTTCGGGAAATCCATTCGGATAATAGGGAAAATCTATTTCAACTTTCAAACCTCCGATTTCCCAGTGACCGCTTGTCGAATCTTTTCCGGTTGAAACTTCCCGCATCTTTCCATACGAAGCGAGCGGAGATTTTTCAGGCGGTACACCAGTGAGCGGAAGAATATTCCCAAGCCCGAATTTTCCGAGATTAGGAAGCTGCAGTCCGCCGACAAATTTATCAATATTGCCTAACGTGTTGCTTCCGGCGTCTCCGTATTTATCGGCATCGGGAGCTTCGCCCGCTCCTACGCCGTCCAAAACTATTATTATAAAATTATTCATATTGTTAAAATTGTATCCTTATTTTTCAAAATATTCCGAAATAATTATGGCTTCTATAGAATTTGTGCGACAAGCTGTTGCACTTTTTCAAATTCAAATTTATAGAAATTACAAAAACTTTTTATCCCGGCATATTGTTTGTTTTGTTTTTCTATATTCATATATTATTGCCCAACAACCTCAACCTAAAGTAAATTCAACCCTTTATAAAAAATATCAACAAACAAGTTATCTAAAAACAGCAATTAAAAGTTTAGTTTTTTTCTTAATCCCGAAGGGATTATATATGTATAAAAATTCGTTAACATAAATTGTTCGCCCCCCGTTGGGGTCGTATGTGTTTTTAATTCGTTTTGTTATAGACATATGAATCCTTTCAGCGATTCAGAGTAATTATTAATAATTGTATTTTCATTTGAAATAATACATTTTGCACAGATAAACTGTTTTTCCCCAGCCAAAATTTTAGTATCAAAAAATTTCCTAACTTACTACTTTATTCCCGCCTTCTTTAATCGCTTTTGATAATGCCAACTCCGCGCCGGCAATAACCTCTTCAACGCTTTCTTTCTCTTTTGTGGAAACAATACCTATTGAAACAGTGTAGTTTTTTTGTTTTGAAAGAACGGGTAAGCTTTCACGCGCAATCAAGGTGCG
>JALWEC010000330.1 GCA_027036655.1 Melioribacteraceae bacterium | reverse complement strand
GTTATTGCAGCGCCAACAGCGGATCCGTTCGGTAACGCAACCGGAGACCGCGGACCGGCGGCTTGCGGACTACTCGGTTTTGCACTCGCGGATTCTATCTATGCGGATAATGTAATCGTCGTTACGGATAATCTTGTTCCCTTCCCCTGCACTCCTTGGCAAATTCAGGGAAACAATGTGGATTATGTAGTTGAGATTGAGTCTGTTGGCGATCCGAGTAAAATTGTTTCGGGAACTACGCAGGTTACCAAAAGTCCGGACAGATTACTCATCGCCGAATATATCGCTCAATTTTTTGAAGACGCCGGTATTATGCAGAACGGTTTTTCGTTCCAAGCCGGAGCCGGAGGAATAAATCTTGCTTTTGCTGTTTATCTGCGGGAAAGGATGAAACGCAAAGGAATTAAAGCGAGGTTTATTCGCGGCGGAAGCACAAAGTATTTGGTTGAAATGCTTGAGGAAGGTTTAACCGATTACATACTTGACGGACAAACTTTCGATTTGGAAGGCGTGCGCTCGATGCGTGAAAATCCGAACCATATTAATACCAGTCCCTTTACAAGTTACAATTATCACGGGAAAGGAAATTTTGCTTCAATGATTGACGCAGCCGTTTTGGGCGCGACCGAAGTTGACTTGAACTTCAACGCAAACGTGGTTACACACTCGGACGGTTTTTTGCTTCACGGAATCGGAGGATGGCAGAACGCCCTTTTCGGTAAAACTACAATCCTTGCAATCCCTTCTTTCCGCGACCGCATACCCGTAATTGTCGATGAAGTTACGACTCTCGTCGGTCCCGGAGAATTAATAGACGTAATCGTAACCGAACGCGGCATTGCAATAAATCCGAAAAGAAAAGATTTGCTGAAAGCCGTAAAAAATTCCGATTTACCTATCCGCCCGATTAAAGAAATTTACGACGAAGTTAATTCTCTTTGCGGAGGCAAACCCGCCAAGCCCAAAATTAACAAAGATGAAATTATCGCCGTAATTAAATGGGTTGACGGAACGGTAATCGATTCCGTTTATAAAGTCGAACAATAGGAGCTTAAATGGAAAAACTAATTAAGAAAATCCGTTCCCTTACAATGACGCTTTTCATTCTTTCGCTGATTAGCATCGTTTGGCTTGTCGTTGATTATTACATTCTCCGCTCCTTCAATACACAGTACAATTACAACTTTGAAGACTTCAACTGGATAATGTTCATCGGCAGCTTCATACCGATTTTATTGACGATAATCGTTATCTTTCTACTTGCTCCTTACGTTTGGAGACTTAAATCGAAATACAATTCTGAGCTGAAGAAAATCCGCAAAGAGTGTGAAGAAAATTCCGGAGAAGAAAACGAAGATAAAAAACTAATCGAAGAAAAAACGGAATGAAGAAAATAGGATTAGCGCTCGGTTCGGGAGGAGCGCGAGGACTTGCGCACATCGTTATACTGCAGGCTTTTGAAGAGCTTGGAATTAAACCCGCCATTGTTTCCGGAACAAGCATCGGAGCAATAATCGGAGCCGCTTACTGTACGGGACTTTCCTCGAAAGAGATTAAAGATAATCTTGACGAGCTGCTCCATACCGAACACGCAAAAGATTGGGACATTTACAAAAACAAGGACTACCTTAAGATGCTCCAATTTGTTGATATCGGTTTACGGCAGGGCGGAATTATCAGAGGAGATAAATTTTTAGCGCATTATAAAGAAGTACTCGGAGTTTCCGAATTCGAGGATTTGCAAATCCCACTGAAAGTTGTAGCCACAAATTATTATTCCAGAGAGCAATCCGTTTTTGACGAAGGTGAATTATTTGCTCCGATAAAAGCAAGCTACTCTGTTCCGGGTTTGTTCAGTCCGATGAAAATTAATAACAATTTTTATGTTGACGGAGGAATGGTAAATCCCGTTCCCTTCGATATCATTGATCATCTTGTTGATATTACGGTTGCCGTAGATGTTTTAGCCCCGGGAAGCAAACCGGCAACGGACGAAACTCCCCCGTTATTCGAAACATTTTTCTCGTCATTCCAAATAATGCAGACTTCAATTTTCAACACCAAACTTAAACTTAGTCAGCCCACAATATTAATTAAAACGGATATCCAAAATATCAGAATGATGGAATTTGTTAAAAGTAACCGGATATTTAAGGCGGCTGCGAAATACAAAGATGAGCTTAAAAAGAAACTGGAAAAAGAGCTTAACATATCTAAAACCTAACGTGGACTATCCGGAACTAATAAGGGAGAAAAGTAGAAAAATCTCTAATACCCCTACAAACAAAGGGCTTGAGAGTATTATGGAAATATTCCGCCTAAAACAACACGAATATTACTGATAAGGCGCTAAAATTGTCATATTAAGTCCACCAATGTATGAGTGAAAACCTCTCGTAATTTGGTACTACTCTCTGTTCTGAGATTCTTTATTCTGCATCATAATTACAAATTCTACTTTTGTCATTCTGATTCCGCCGTTTTTTTGGCGGGAGAAGAATCTCTTTACAGTGGCATCCATTCTAACTTAGAGATTCTTCGCTATGCTCAGAATGACCACGACTGCTTTTCGTTGTCTGTTTTTTGTTGGTGTAACAAATTACTAAGTTATGTAAAACCTTATCTTAGTGAATTTTATATTTCCGTATCGTCCTCAAAAGAAGTTTTGTTGATGTTAATTAAATCTTTTTTTTCATCAAGCAAAATTTGGTTCTTTTCCAGCAGCTCTTTCACCTGCTGAGATTCTGTCGCAGATTTAAGTTCAAGTTTTATCTGCTCAATTTGGTAATCAATATTCTGAATTTGAAATTTGGAAATTATATCTTTAACAAATTTCATTATACCCTGCTCGGTCTGTGCGCTTTCTACTTTTCCCCAACGCTCGCTTATCCCCTCCTTATCAAACGTAAGTTCGGCGGCATATTGTTTTAATTCATCATTCATCCTTTCAAGAATAGCGGCAGGCGAATATAAATCGTCCATATAAGCC
>JALWEC010000329.1 GCA_027036655.1 Melioribacteraceae bacterium | reverse complement strand
CAAAGTATAATAGCGGTTTTCCGATTCCATAACGAGGTTACCCGGTTCTTGAATGCCGAATCTGTAAATCAGCTGAGAACCGGCATCGTCAAAATCAAAAGTTAAAGTCAATTCGTAAACTCCGTCTCCGTCGTCGTCAGTCATCGGAGCGCTATTGGTCGAACCGCTTAACGGCGGTATATTCCCGCGAATAATAACTTCGTCGCCGCTCTCCAAATTAACTCCGTTCATGTCAACGAGAAACGTTACGTTCAAATCGGCTCCGAGCGTAACCTTCTTCGGGTAGGAATAATCCCACCAGATTCCGTCGCGATGAGCGCGTACTCTGTAATAATAGCTCCGCATATTTGAGACGGTTACAGTGTAAAACGAATCCGGAATTGAGCTTGAAAGCGTTGTGTAAGTTCCGCCGAACTGCGTCGCCTGCTGCAACTGATAATAGTCGGCGTTTTCATGAACGCTCCTCTGCCACGATAAAACAAACGTAAGGGAATCAATCCTTTCAACTTCGGCGTTAATCATTGGCGAAGGAACAATCCCCTTCACCGCTCCGACAACCGTATTGTATCCGCTCATATTCCAATTGCCGGAAATGTCGTACCAGCCGGTGTAATTACCGTACCAGCCCGGATTGACATGGTAATAGTTATTTGTTTCGGAATAACCGTCAACAACCGCCGCATGTCCGATTCCTGTTCCCGTAATCGAAATAATTCCGGGACGAGAGTCGAGCATGTTATTTTTAAGCTCGTTCCAAAATCCCGAAGAGCCGGAACTTTTGTAATGTCCGCTGAAACGGAAATAATTTTTCAAAGCGTAAGGAGCGACCGAAGTGCTTGCCGTAGAACCGTTTGCTTCAAAATCCATATTAACGCTTACGGAAGTATGATAAGTTAAAAGTCCCGCAGCCTGCCGTTGCGCGTCGGTCGGCAAAACGTTTTCATATTGATCAAGCGTGTTTGCCCAATCATAAAAAGTATTGTAAAAATCAGCAAAATGATAACCGGTGTTGTTGTCCGTATAGCCGTGACTGCGTAATCCGCGAACGGGCCATTTATAATAATTTAAAATCTGCGCCATTGCCGTTGCTACGCATCCGGCGGGCCAATTATTGGGAGTGTAGTAATTATAAAGGGGTTCGCCGTTTACGTAGCCTTGTCCCCAATCGGAATTTAAGAACGGACCGTAAATTTCTTTTGGACTTCCTTTCCTCCGCGGGAGAAACTTATCCGACAAATAGATATTCCATTCCGATTGATTCTTTCTCAGAACTTCTTCCGGTATTGCGTTATCCGATAAAGCTCTTTGATGATTTTTATATTTTTCAATCAGAAAATTGTAAACAAAATTATCTTTGCTGAAAAAGTCCGATTTGATTTCCCCTTTTCCCGAGTAACCAATAACCGGAGAAGAATTCTCATCGGTTGAAATTAAAATAAACCCTTGCGGACTTAAATTAACAGCCCAAGCAACAACATCACCGGAAAATTTTACAGCTTTAATCTCTTTGACGGAATAATCATTTGAAACGTTAAAATCGAGCGTCAAAGAATTATTCTTGAGCCAATTTAACGCCAACCGGCTTATCTCCTTTTTAGTAACATTCCCGGCAAAAGCCGTAACGGATAAAAGCAGAATAATCGATATTATAAATTTTATATTCTTCATCTTATTTTTTATCATAAACGCATCTGAATCCGAGATTAACCAAACCATTGTCAGGATTGATTCCCAGCCGCATCGTGCTTCTTAAAACGGCGTATTCGGTATCCCAAGCTCCGCCTCTGATTGATTTCATCGTAGCGGTTGAATCCTTAACAAGCGGATTTTTAACCGGCGTATTTCCCGATTTCTTATAAATTCCGTAAACGTAGTCGTCCGCCGTCCATTCCCAGACATTGCCGCTCATATCCTTAACTCCGTAGTAGCTCGATGTTTTGTAGTAGCCAATCGGAGTTGTCCCCGGCATGTTGAATTCAAACGGGTCATCCGTTCTATCGTAATTGGCGAAGCTTTTTTTCATCTTATCGGATCTGACCGAATAGAAAGATTTTTTATTCTTGCGATAATCCCAGCTTGCCGCTTTTTCCCATTCCGCTTCGGTCGGCAATCTTCCTCCTGAATATTTCGCATATTCAGACGCGCCCCAATATGTAGCCAATATTACGGGAAAATACTCTCTGTTTTTCTTTACCTTAAATTTATTGCGCTTAAATGAAATCTCCGCGTAAGGATTTCCGGCGTCGTAAATAATT
The DNA here is from genome assembly GCA_027036655.1 of Melioribacteraceae bacterium. Lineage (GTDB taxonomy): Bacteria > Bacteroidota > Ignavibacteria > Ignavibacteriales > Melioribacteraceae > WGAL01. Next base: position 743 of record JALWEC010000329.1, on the reverse strand, counting down.
TTTGAATTTCGGTTCAAAATAACTTTCCCCTTTTTAACGCTGATTTTATCCTTTGATAAATAGTCATTTAAGAACTTGGTAAATTTATAATTGCTAACTTCATATTTATCGATAAAATAAGAATCGAGATAAACCTCGTGCGCAGGTTTCTCACAACTCCAAACCTCTTCGCTGTTTGTTCCCATTACAAACTTGCCCGCCGGAATTTTAACTCTTGCGTTTATATCTTTCGGACGTGAAACTCTGCCGGTAAAAGGTTTTTCATTCTTCCGTGAAGTGAAAATCGAATCGCGAACAAACGAATACAAATCCGTTAAAAGTCGCGCCGTTTCATCCTGCGCTTTCAGCGGAATACGCATAGTGTTGGGGGTTTCAAAATGCAATCCGTTTCTTAGGAAATCTCTTCTGAGCGCGCCGTATGTACGCGCGCCGAGTCCGGTATAGAAAAAGTGAAGCTTTACGCCGTCGTAATAATAGACTTTGTCTTCGGGTAAATTGCCGAAATATAAATCGGGAGGATTCTTGTAGTAATTTTTTCTTTTTCGATAATAAAAAGCTTTAATTCTTCTCAATTCGGCGTTCGAAAATCCCATCCCCATTCCCTCGATAACGGGACGCTCGATTTTCCGTCCGTCAGGATATTTCACCGTTAAATCATGTCCGTGAAAACTGCAGTACAATTTAAACCGCTTTCCGTATTTCATTTTACTGTTCGCAAGAACGCTGTCTTGGAAAACTTTATA
>JALWEC010000328.1 GCA_027036655.1 Melioribacteraceae bacterium | reverse complement strand
CCGCTATCGGGAGACCGCACATCGCGAATGTACTTATTTCAAAGGGCGTAGTCGATTCATACCAAGCGGCGTTTCAGAAATATCTCGGCGATTACGCTCCCGCATTTGAAAGAAAAATTCACGTCTCCCTGCAAAGCGCCATTAAACTGATTAACGACGCAAAAGGTCTTGCGTTTTTGGCTCATCCGGGTAAAATGCCGGAAGACTTGCTGCAGACTGTTCTCGCTTCAAAAATTGACGGAATAGAGGTTGTACATCCGTCGCATAATGATTCCAGAACAAAGTTTTACCGCGGAATAGTAAACCAATATTGTTTGCTGGCTTCCGGCGGTTCCGATTTCCACGGAGGAATAAAAAACGACGAGGATAATTTCGGGAAATATGTAATCCCATTCGATTCGGTTCAAGAAATAAAATCAATGTTGAGCAATCAAAACAAATAGGAGCGCCTTAGAAACATTTTTACATTTTAAAGACCTTGGCACAACCTAAATTTGTCATATTGAGTTCGCCAAGTTTACCCCGACCGCTTATCGTCGGGGGCGAAGGTGTAAGCTAACAGAAATATCTATAGATTCGGTATAATTACCGGTTTTGAGATTCTTCCGCCGTTCCGCCTTGGCGGAGGATTCCGCTTCGCTTCATTCAGAATGACAAATAAATTGGTTTATGCAAAGCATTCTTTTACTAATTTTCTTAAAAAATATTGCAATGTAAAATTGGCGTTTTAATTTAGCTCGAATTAATTTATTTTACCGAATCAATTTGGAGATTATATGTTCAACAACATCTATAAAATATTTCTGCTTTCATTTCTTTTCGTATCATTTTCATCAGCTCAAATCGGGCAATGGCAAAATTACACTTCGATGAAATCGGTTAACCGGATTGCAATAACCGGCGGAGATATCTGGGCTGCAACCGAAGGAGGAATATTCAACTTTATCAGCGGCGACAGTAATTACGTTAAATTTACTAAAACCGAGAACATCAGTAGTCAGCAAATACAAACCGTTGCAATATCAAACGAAAACGACGTTTGGATCGGGTCGGTCGAGGGATTTATCAATATAGTTAAGAATGACGGCGGAATAGATAAAATTTTTGATATTTACAACTCGGACGAAGTTCAAAAAGGCATTAACGATTTATTCGTTTCGGGCGATACTGTTTTTACATCAATTGATTTCGGGTTATCTCTTATCTCGGCAAAGAACTATGAATTTATTGAAACGATAATAAAGTTCGGCGACTTTAATCCGAAAGCAAGAGTTTTATCCGCGCGCAAATTCAACAATAGAATTTACGTCTGCACAAGCGAAGGTTTGGCTGTTCAGAAGCCCGGCGCCATTTCGCTGACGTCTCCCGATTCTTGGGATAGTTATTCGTTCGGTCAGTTCGCGGCGGATTTCCCGACAAAGTCGGCTCTGCTTAACGACACACTTTATCTTGCCAGCGATAACGGTCTTTATATCTATCAAAACGGCTCGGTATCGTATCTCGGGTTTAGGAATCAAAAAGTTAACGACGTTAAAACCGAAGGAAATAAAATATATGTTTTAACCGAGCATAATCTTTACAAAAAATCGGACGCCGGTTTTACTTCGATTTTTAACAGTTTCGCAACGCTTAATTCCGTTTCATTTTATCAAGGAAAATTTTACATATCATCATCCGAAGGCGTTTTAGTTGAGAACGGCGCAACGCCCGATTACATTTGTCCGAACGGGCCAACGACAAATTTCTTCCTCAGCTTGGACGTTGACCGCTCAGGCAATCTTTGGGTAGGAAGCGGCGCCGACGTTTACGGGCGCGGTGTGTTTGAACTTTCCCAAAAAGAATGGACTATTTACGACAAATCCAATACTCCCGAATTTATAACCAACGCTTTCCACAGAGTTTACGCCGCACCGTCGGGAATTAAATACTTTCTGAATTGGGGCGACGGGTTTACTTCATACGATGGAAAGACATTTAAGAATTTTACTACGACAAATACCGGTATGGTTGGGATTAACGGCGCGCCGCAGTTTCTTGTAATTTCCAATGCGCGAGAGGACAACAGAGGAAATCTTTGGGTATTGAATTACTGGTCGGACGCTCACAAACCGCTAAGCGTAATGACGCCCGACAGCGTGTGGCATCATTTTTCGATCCCGCTTTTCTCCCTGCAGCAGAAGGAGCTTTTTGATCAGCTGGTTATTGATCAATACAACACAAAGTGGTTTGCCGATATTCTCGGTCATCAAGGTTTGATTTATTTTAACGACAACGGCACAATAGAAAACACAAACGACGATTCGTGGGGGAAAATCAATACCGGCGACGGACTTGCCGGAAGCGTTGTTCAGGCGTTGGCTATTGATAAAAACGGAGAACTTTGGATAGGAACGAACTCGGGAATAAATATCATTCCGAATCCTTCCGCGCCCAACGCGATCAGCGAAGTTTACGCGATGAAGACGATTAACATAACTTCCATTCAGGTCGATCCGCTGAATAACAAATGGGTCGGAACGGACAAAGGCGTATATTATCTGACAAGCGACGGTTTCAATGTAATCAGTCAATATACGGCTGAGACAAGTCCGATATCAAATGATTATATTAATTCCATTGCATTCGATAACAACAGCGGAACGGCATATTTCGGAACCGATTACGGGCTTTCCGCGCTGAAGACCGAAGCCATTGAGCCGCAGCGCTCTTTTACCGAGCTGTTTGTTTACCCGAACCCGTTTAAAGTTAACGACGCTAATACGGTTTTAACTATCGACGGTCTGATCCAGAACGCATCGATAAAAGTATTCGATATAAACGGTAAGCTGATAAACGGAAGCGATTACGCCGGAGTAAAATCTTACGGTGGTAAAATTGCCGTTTGGGACGGAACAGACTTGCATGGCAACAAAGTCGGAAGCGGAGTTTATTTTATTTCGGCTTTTAACAGCGAAGGGAAAGAAGTAGCCTCAACCAAAGTCGCGGTGGTGAAGTAAGC
>JALWEC010000327.1 GCA_027036655.1 Melioribacteraceae bacterium | reverse complement strand
GTTTTACTCCGTTAACTTCTGTCGGCACATATCTACCGGCGGCATTTTTAACTAATTTCATAATCTTTCCATTCTCTTTTTAGTCATTTGTCAACAGTAATCAGTCATTAGTCAACAATCATTAGTCATTAGGGGATTGTCTGTTTTTGTTAATGTTTCCTATTGATTTAATATAAGCGTTAAGCATTTTCCCTAATATCGTTGATTTTTAAATAAAAATCTTAATTTCGCGATTAATCGCAATTTGCCAAGTTGGAAGATTTTTGTAATAGAATATTCTGTTAATCCTATTTCCAACTGAAACATCACCGTTTTGTATCGCTCCTACGGAGCTTATGATTGATGATATATTTTTTATTACAAAGATTTTACTCCTACGGAGCAAGACTTTAATCGTATCGTCTAGAAAATTATTAGAGACCTTCGCATAACCTAAATTTGTCATATTGAGTTTGTCACGGCGAAGGTGGAAGCTGTGCGAAATATCTCTAAATCCGATACAATTGCTGGTTTTGAGATTCTTCATTTCGCTTCGCTCGATTCAGAATGACATATTACGGAGATTATACAAAGCCTTCTGTCAATTATTTTCATAGAACTTTTAATCGTATCCTTAATTTCAAATAATAAATCCCATATCCTATTTCCTACTGTCTTTGCGGAGGATATTTCTATTTTAGAAAAAGCATATAACTCCGTAGAGATATCACCAAAGATTATTGCTTCATCCGTACTGTGCTGTTTTAATAAGGGAAACAACTTCGTAGAAGTATCAGCCGAGATTACTACCTTATCCATTCTGTACTGTTTTGAAAAGGGAAATAACTCCGTAGGAGTGTAACCTTTGTAAAAAAGGCATGATCCATTATGTTTTAGCTCCGTAGGAGCGACACTTTTATTCATAGTAAACAGCATTAAATTTTTCTACTTCCATAAATAACAAAACAATTTATTTTCCTTAAAAGAATATCTTCCGAAACCTTCGGAGATGTTTGCCGCTATTGAATCGGAAGAGTGAATTAATTGTTTCCCGACCGTATCTAAATCAAGATAATTCCATTTGGAAACAATGGAATAAATTTCTTCGGCCAGTACCATTGAGTTTTTATAAACATTTAACTCATTTAACTTCATTTTTACCCGATTCAAAAATTAATACCAATGACCAATGACCAATGACTAATGACCAATGACTAATGACCAATGATTAATTACCGATTCATTAATTTAGCTAACTCTAATATTCTTTCCGCTCTTTTCACTACAGGCGGATCAATCATTTTGCTTCCGAGCGAAACAACGCCAAGCCCTTTTGCTTTTGCCGCATTAAAAGCGTCCACGATTTTTTTCGCTTTTTCAATCTCTTCTTCCGACGGGGCAAACGCTTCGTGAACAACTTTTATTTGGCGCGGATGAATACATCCTTTTCCTTCAAATCCCAGTGATTTAGCTTCGAGAACGCTTTCGCGAAGTCCTTCCATATCGTTCACGTCGGAGAAGACCGTATCGATCGCTGCAATTTTAACGGCTTTTGCGGCGTTCACAATCATGCTTCTCGCATAAAAACTTTCGCGTCCTTCTTTGGTACGCTCGGCGCCTATATCCGCCGTGTAGTCTTCCAATCCGATTGTTAAAGCGCAATTATTTTCGGACGCAAAGGCAATTTCGTAGGCGTTTATTATTCCTAAAGCGCTTTCGATAATCGGCATATAGTAAATTTTGTTTTTTATTTTGTATTCTTTTCTAAGCCTTTGCACTTCTTCGTCAACTTTAGTTACATCATCGGCTGTTTCACATTTGGGAATTAAAATAACGTGAACATTATGAGGTACAACGTATTTCAAATCATCCAATCCTCGCGGTAATTGGTTAATTCTTACCATTCTTTCGCTACCGTAAAAATCAATTCCTCTTAACGAGTTACGAACTACTAACTGTGCGGCATCTTTTTCTGCGGGGGAAACGCTGTCTTCCAAATCGAGAATCACGCCGTCCGGTTTATGCAATCCGGCGTTTGGGAAAAATTTAGGGTCGTTGCCGGGCAGATAAAGACGGCTTCTGCGGAGCCGCTCTTTTGTCGTTGCGTATTTATTCTGAGGAATAAACGGCGGAAGAAATTCTTTCTCAATTTTCGGATAAGCCCGCTTTACGGCAAGTTCAAATCTTGCCATTAATGTCGGAGGAAGCGCGCCGTAATCTTCGACGTAAATTTCGGTATTTTTAATACCGAAAAACTCAGTCATTTCTTTAATGGTATTGTAGATTGATTCTCCGTACATCGAATCGACTTTGCTTTTAACATTTATCTTAACGCCGCCCGTTCGTTTGGTTTTAAGTTCTATGTAACAATCGGAACGGATTTTATTTCCTTGTTTGCCAGCTGTTATCTTAGCCATTGCCGTTATTCCTGAATTAGCTTAATAAAAATTCTCTATTATTTAAAATTAACTGTTTTAGATTTAATTCAATAAAAAAAAGGCTGCCTAAAAAAGATTAAACTTCTTTTAAGACAGCCCGTAAATTAAGTCCGCTTTACTAAACAACCAAGTGATTCATAAAATCCTTCGCCGAATATTTTTCGGCGTTAAGAATTACTTCCTTAATTGATTTTTGTTTCTCATCGCTTAGTAATCCTTCAGCCAAGCCGCTGAATTTAATGTCGATATCTTCAATTGTCATTGGTTCTCGCGGATCTCCTTTGGGATATTCAAGATATTCGGAATAGACATTGCCGTCTTTTGTTTTAATCGTTGCGCGGGAGGGCTGCTTTTCAGGGAACATCTTATCAAACTCGTCGGAAGCTTCCCCTTTGATTTTATCAATCACTTCCCAGATTCTCGGATCTTTTAATTTCTCCTCGGAGAAAGTAGAGATAGTGATTTTTTTATCGACTACCGCTGCGGCAATACAGTACGGCAGCGAGTGATCCGCAGTTTCGCGTGATTCGGGTCTGTATTTATGCGGGTCAAAAAGGATGTCCACAGCGCGGGCAATTGCCG
>JALWEC010000326.1 GCA_027036655.1 Melioribacteraceae bacterium | reverse complement strand
ATTGTCGAGGGGTAAAAATGGTTTAACTGATGAGGTTGAATATTTTGGAGATTGCCACACTCACTGCGTTCGCTCGCAATGACAGCGTATTTTTACGCCGTCTCGTCATTGCGAAGGAGAACAAAGTTCGACTGAAGCAATCTCACCGGAAAACTTACAGTTGCCGAATGTTCAAAACCGGTTCAACCGCTAAGGTTGAATATTGGTGAGATTGCCGCGACAATCCACTTTCGCGAATTGTCTCGCAATGACGGTTTGTTTTTTAGGGGTTCGCAATTCGGAACGGAGGCCAGTTTGTTTTTCCAGTAATTTCCACATAAAAAGCCGTTATTTATATTGACATTTTACTCCTAAAACAATACCTTATTTATCTTTATTTTTTACGATGCTAAAAGAAAATTTAAATATCGTCCAACAAAAAATCAGCGACGCCAAAGCGCGCGGCGGCAGGAAAAATGAAAATATTACGCTTGTCGCAGTTTCCAAAACCGAGCCGCTTCGCTACATTGAAGAACTGTTATCCTACGGCGTCCGGGATTTCGGAGAAAATAAAGCGCAGGAATTCCGCGACAAATACAATCTGCTTAGCAAAGGAATTAACTGGCATTTTATCGGGCATCTTCAGAAAAACAAAATTAAGTATGTAGTCGGGAAAGCCGAACTAATTCATTCGATTGATTCAACGGATATTGCTGAATCCGTAAATAAAAAAGCGGCGGATTTAGGCGTTTCACAAAAAATTCTTCTCGAAGTTAATACTTCCGGCGAGGAATCGAAATTCGGAATCAGAGACGAAAAGGATTTATATGAAATTGCTTCATTCTGTAAAAACGCTTCAAATCTTAATTTGCTCGGACTAATGACGATGGCTCCTTTTACTAATGATGAATCCGCAATCAGAAAATCGTTTTCAGCATTGAGAACAATGAAAGAAAAATTAAATTCCGAAGGATTCGGCTTAACAGAGCTTTCAATGGGAATGACTAACGACTACGAAATCGCCGTTGAAGAAGGCGCAACGATTTTAAGAATCGGGACGGCAATCTTCGGCGAAAGAGATTACACAAAACCGTGGAATCAAAAATGAATTTAACTCCAAGAAATATTGAAGAAGCGACCTTCGGGAAATCGGCGTTAGGATATGATAAAGCCGAAGTTGAAGAATTTTTAAAGGAGGTCGCCGACAGACTATCCGAATGTCTAAACGAAAACGAGAGGTTAAGCGCCGAACTCGGAGTTTTACAGACAGAATTGGAGCAGTTTAAAAAAATCGAGCAAAATCTGCAGCATACGCTTTTGGACGCCCACGAATCGTCGCAGAAAACAATTAACGAAGCAAAATCGGAAGCGGCAAAGATATTATCGGACGCTGAAATTCACGCCGCCGAAATGCGCAATTCTGTCGCCGAATTATCCGAAGCAAAAAACAGATTGGCAGCCGAATTAAAAGCGATGATTGAAACGCAGGAAATATTACTTAAACGACACGGATTTTTAATCTCCGCCGAAATAAACGCAACGGGAAACTATCCCGCAAAGGAAAACGCAAACAATACGGAAAATGGGAATGAGCAACTTATTGAAAATGCTGAATGAAACTCTTGATGTAATCAGAACAAAAACAGAAAAAGATTACAGAATCGGGATTATCCTTGGGACCGGTCTCGGCGGCTTGGTAAAAGATATGGAAATTGAATATGAATTCAATTATTCCGAGCTTCCCCATTTTGCGCTTTCAACGGTCGAATCTCATCACGGAAAACTTTTATTCGGGAAAATTGAGGGAAACGATGTCGTTGTTATGCAGGGAAGATTCCATTTCTACGAAGGTTACTCGATGAAGGAAATCACCTACCCCGTCCGCGTGATGAAAATGCTCGGCGTTAAATTTCTTCTTGTTTCAAACGCAGGCGGCGGAATGAATCCCCTATTCAAGTTAGGCGATTTAATGATAATCGAAGACCATATTAATTTGCTCGGCGATAATCCCCTTATCGGTAAAAATGAGAACGCGCTTGGTCCCCGTTTCCCCGATATGAGCGAGCCGTACAGCAAAGCATTGATTGAGCTGGCTGAAAAAGCTGCTCTTGAAAACAAAATCAAAACTCAGAAAGGCGTTTATGTTGCCGTGCCGGGACCAAGTTTGGAAACGCGAGCCGAGTACCGTTTTTTACGCTCAACCGGAGCCGACGTAGTAGGAATGTCAACCGTGCCGGAAAACATAGTTGCGAATCACATGGGGATGCAAGTTCTCGGTATCAGCATTATTACGGACGAATGTTTTCCCGACGCGCTTAAACCGATTGACGTAACAAAAATAATCGCAACGGCTAACGAGGCGGAACCCAAAATGACGACAATTTTCAAAGAGGTTATTAAAAAACTTTGAAAAAGGTAAAACCAATATATTATTTTTATCCGCTTCTTATGGCATTTCTGATTTTCCTTTCGGATTTTTTGAACACGCGAATGTTCGAAACAATGCTGCAAACATTCGCGGTCTGGTTTATTTTATCCGTGCTGATTTTTTCGATCGGCTATATAATCGATAAATCTTTCGGGTGGGTAATCGGAGGCAAAGTTGTTTTTGTATCGATTATTATATCAATAATTTTCTCGTTATCTTTCGCTTCATTTTTTAAAAATTATATCGCTCTTTCAAGTCCCTTGCTCGAAGATTTAATTCTCTTCATTTTAAGAAATATTACTCTTGGAGCAATGGGGTTTTTCGGAATGGCAATCGCGGAAGTTACCGCTAACGAAGCCGTAATAAAAGCACAGGGCGATATTGAAAAAAATACGGCTCTGTTGATTGAAAACGCAAAAAAAGAAGCCGAACTGCTAATCAAAGAAGCCGAACAAAAAATTGAAGAAATGAAAAAAGAAAAAACCGGCGAATTAAACGAACTTGTCCGGAATGAAATTGAACTGAAGAAAAAATTAAACGAATTAATTTCATCTGAAAAAGAAATTTTGAAAAAATACGACAGATAAATAGAATACTAACAAACAAAATATG
>JALWEC010000325.1 GCA_027036655.1 Melioribacteraceae bacterium | reverse complement strand
TCTTAAATCTATTCCAGATTTAATAAAAATTCAGAGTTTTATTTCGTCACATTCGGTAAAAAATGTATTAATTATCGGAGCCGGTTATATTGGTTTGGAGTCGGCGGAATCGTTTGTGAAACTCGGAATGAACGTTACGGTTGTTGAACTTGAATCGCTTCCTCTTCCGGGAGGGGAAAACGAAATAAGAAATCTTGCCCTTGAAGAAATTAAGAAAAACGGCGTTACATTTCTCGGTGCGGTTCCGTATGAGTTCCTTTTTGAAGGAAGTAAGATTAAGGGAATTAAAGCGGAAGGGAGAATCATGGAGTTCGAGCTTGTTCTTTCCGCTGTCGGTTTTTCGCCGAACAGTGCGCTTGCCGAGGCGGCGGGTTTGGAACTCGGCAGATTCGGAGGGATTAAAGTGGATAAGAAACAGAAGACTTCCGATCAAAATATTTTTGCCGCCGGAGATAATACGGAGATTATTAACGCAGTTACCGGGAAAGCGGATTATATTCCACTGGCTACAACGGCATATTCTCAAAGTCACGTTGCGGGAGAAAACGCAGCCGGCGGAAATAAATTTTCACTTCCCGTTATAAAAAACATTGCCGTTAAAATTTTTGATAAAACCTATGCTTCCGTAGGTTTAACCGAGGAGCAAGCCCGTGAATATTTCTTTCGGAGCACGACTGTCTCGGCAATCGGGTTCAGCTTAATTCATGCTATGCCGGAGAGTGAAAAGGTATTCGGAAAGCTTGTTTTTGATAAGGAAAGCAAGCGTATTTTGGGAGCATCTTTCTGGGGAGCGCCTCAGTCCGCTTATTATGCCGATACAATTTCAGCTTTAATCAGAGCAAAAGCTCCATACACAATTTTGGAGGAAATTAACTTTAATTATACTCCTCCTGTTTCGCCGTTTATTAATATTTTGAACATTTTAGGAAAAAAGGCAAATGATAAATAAAAATTTAACTGTTGTTGATAACCCATTGGTTTTAAGGGACTTAACTATTTTGCGTGATAAAAATACCGGGGTCAGAGAATTTCGGGACGCTTTGCGCAGGGTTTCCTATTCTCTGGCGATTGAAGTTAGCAAACTCTTCCCGACTCGCTCCGTAAAAGTTGAAACGCCTCTTACGGAAACCGAAGGAATTGAGTTCCAAAAGGATGTTATTCTGGTGCCTGTTCTCAGGGCGGGATTAAGTATGGTGAACTCTTTTTTGGAGCTGCTCCCGGAAGCGAAAGTCGGACACATCGGCTTGCAGAGAAACGAAGAGACTCTTCAGCCGGTTGAGTATTATTATAAAACGCCCAAAACTTTATCGTCGTCCAAAGTAATAGTTCTTGACCCGATGTTGGCTACGGGGGGAAGCGCATCCGCCGCATTTACATTTTTGAAGGACAAAGGAGCATCGGATATTACTTTGGCTTGCCTTATTGCCGCTCCGGAAGGCGTTAGAAAAATTGAATCGGAGCATGCGGATATTAAAGTAATTACGGCTTCTTTGGATGAAAAGTTAAACGAGCACGGGTACATTGTTCCCGGTTTAGGGGATGCGGGAGACAGAACTTTTGGTACGCTTTAGTTTTATTTTTCTATTGTTATTTTACAATACGGTTTTTTCTCAGAGCTATCCTAATCCGAAAATTGACAGTTTTATTCGTCGAATTATCATGAAAATTACTGAAGAAAATTACGCTACGGCGGATAGTTTAGTGCGTATTTTTAAGTCGGAATATCCAAATATCACATTTCCATATATTTACGACGCGGCTAATGAAATATCCAAAGATTTTAATGATAACTTAAAGTTAAATAATAAAAGGATTTATGCGGCGTTATCTCAAGCTGAAGAAATCGCCGATTCTTTGTTCGAGGCAGATAGCGTCAATATCTGGAATAGCTATCAAAAGGGATTGGTTAACGGATATTGGGCTTACTTCGAAGGACTGAAAGGAAATTATTTTTCCGCTTATGATTACGGAACCAATGCGCTGAATTTTTTTGACAAATGTCTCTCCCGGGATTCCACTTTTTCGGATGCTTTGATTGCCGAAGGAACTTATGAATATTGGATTGCCGAAAAGCTTGGCTGGCTTCCTTTTATTCCCGATAACCGGGAGCACGCAATTGGATTGATTTACAAAGGAATCGCCTCAAATTCCTATTTGCGAAATATTGGCGTAACATCACTTTTTTGGATTTTGAAGAACGAGAAAAGATACAACGAAGCAAAGAATTTAATAAAAAAAGAATACAACAAGTATCCTACAAACCGGTATATTATTTCGGCTTATGCCAACATTGAAAAGGAATTTAATAAACAACGCTCTGTAGATTTATATAAAAAAGCTCTCGAAATTACTCTTAATCGTAACGAAAAAAACAGAATTAAAGAAATTATTTTAAGGCATAAAATTGCAATGCTTCTTTCCGATTTGGGAAAAAGGAAGGATGCAATTTCCGAATGCAAAAAAATTCTTGCCATGAGAAATCTTACGCCTTGGGAATCGGAAAAATTAGACGGGAGGTTGGACAAAGTAAGGGAACTATATTTAAAATTAAGAGTTAAGTAAAATAATTGCTATTGACTTTTTCTTTACTTTTATCTATTTACCGATATGCAAACACAAATTACTGAAATAAAATATAATCAGTTGTTAAATGAACTTCTCGAAAGTTGCAGGACTCACATTCATTCGGTTAATGAAGATTTAATCAGGAGAAGTTTCAGAACAAGTTTTGAAGCTCATAAAAACGATTACAGAGCTTCGGGCGAACCCTATTTTCTTCATCCGTACGCGGTGGCAAAAATTGTCGCTGAAGAAATCAGTCTGGATGATTATTCGGTTGCCGCCGCCTTGCTCCACGACGTTGTGGAAGATACTGAAATAAGTCTTGATTTTATAGCCAAAGAATTTGGTAAAACAGTCGCCGAAATTGTTGACGGCGTTACGAAAATCGGGGGAGTTTTTAAAGGACACGAAATTAATCAAGCTGAAAATTACAGAAAATTACTTCTTTCAATGGTGCGTGATT
>JALWEC010000324.1 GCA_027036655.1 Melioribacteraceae bacterium | reverse complement strand
CATAACAGTCCGTAAAATTGATTATCCTAAAGAATTAAAGAAATTCATAAAATTCCCTTGGAAGGTTTACCAAAACGACAAATATTGGGTGCCGCCATTAGATTACGATCAGAAACATATCTTAAAAAAGGAGAAAAACCCTTTTTTCAAACATGCTGAAATGGATATGTTTTTAGCTGAAAAAGATGGCGAAGTTGTAGGAAGAATTGCAGCGATTAAAAATGATTTGCACAATGAAGTTCATAACGACAAAGTCGGCTTTTTCGGTTTTTACGAAGCGATTGACAACCAGGAAGTCGCCAATAAACTTTTTGACGCCGCAAAGGAATGGGTAAAATCGAAAGGGTTGGATAAATTGCGGGGGCCAGCAAGTCCAAGCGTCAACGATGTTTACGGATTATTAATTGACGGATTCGAAGACTACCCGAGGCTGATGATGTCCTACAATCCGAAATATTATATTAATCAGATGGAGAATTACGGCTTTTATAAAGCCAAAGACTTGTACGCCTACCAAATTGACCAGGATGTGATTTTGAAATCGGAAAAAATCACCAGGATTTCAAAACTTGCCGCAAAAAGAGCAAAAGCTACCGTACGTTCGGTTAATATGAAAGACTTTCACGGCGAATTGGAAAAAGTTAAATATGTTTTCAATAAAGCATGGCAGCCCAACTGGGGATTTGTTCCTTTCACCGACGAAGAAATTGAAGCCGCCGCGAAAGAACTGAAACCGCTTGTAGTTCCCGAGTTAACAATCTTCCTCGAGATTGAAGGCGAAACCGCAGGCTTTGCGCTTGTTATGCCCGACTACAATCTGATTATTAAAGATATGAACGGCAAACTTTTCCCCTTTAACTTTCTTAAATTGATGCGCTGGAAAGGTAAAGTAGATTGGGCGAGAATCTTAATTCTGGGAATTGTTCCCGAACATCAGAAAAAAGGTTTGGACGCTTATATGTATTACGAAATTACCGAACGCGCCATGAAACTCGGCATCAATAAAGGAGAAGCGAGCTGGATTTTGGAGGACAACGTTATGATGAACAAAGGCGCCGAAATGATGGGCGGTACGCTTTACAAAAAATACAGACTTTACGAGATTGACGCTTAAAACATTAAGTTGAAATTAATAGGCATTTTATAAATAATTCTCGGTAATTCCTCTTTTTCTTGTTCCGGCAAAGAACAAATGGGAAGAACATTTTCTGTAATATTATTTTTTGCGCTTTGGTGGAATCTTTTCACCCTAACAATTAACGCTCAATCAGTAAAGATTGATTCGCTAAAAAAATGTCTTAAAACCGCTCAAAATGACTCTTCGCGATTAATTCTACTCAATAATATCAGTGCCCTTTTCAACAACTATAATTTAGATTCCGCAAAATTTTATCTTGATAAAACATCCGCCTTGATTAACAATTATAAGGGAACAAGATTAGAGGAGCAATATCTCGATCGCAAAGGAAATTATTTTCAAAAAAAAGGGGATTTTAAACATGCCGAGATGAATTTTCTGTTAAGCGCTCGCCTTGCTGAAAAATTAAATCTTAAAGAGGATTACTTTATTGCCCAAAACTCACTCCAACTGATCAACTCTAAATTAGGGAACCATAAAAAAGCTATTTCGGAATTAAAGAAATTGATTCCTCTGGTAAACCAACTGAATGACGAAAAAAAATTTGTAACACTTTACTCAAATATTGCAATGAACTTTTTGTTGTTGAATTTACCTGATTCCGCAAAAAAATATTTTGATATTGTATATCCGTTAACCGAAGAAAACGGATTTTACCGCGCGGCTATCAGCGTAAATTTGGCTTACTTAAATTACCTAACCGGCAATTATGACAATACGATAAAATATGCAAAAGAATCTGTACCCATCGCAAGAAGATTAAAGAGAACTGAACTCCTTCTGGAATCCTTAACAAATATTTCAAATGCCTACTACGAAAAGAAGCAATATGCCAAAGCTGTTGAGTATTCAACTAAAGTTATGAATATTGCAAAAAAGAATAAACTGCGCAAACAACTCGCCGATGCATACGGCAATCTTGCATTGGCTTATGCAGGATTGAACGATTTCAGAACCGCTTACAAATTCAACAATATGTATTCGGAATTACACGATTCCCTTTTTAATGCGGAATTGGGCAAACAAATAAACGAATTACAAATTAAATACGAAACTGAAAAAAAGGATAAGAAAATAAAATTGAAAGACGCCGCTCTTAAAAGGCAAAGTCTGAAATTAAAATATTCAGTTTTGGCAGTGATTGTTACAACCATTTTTGCAATTATTATATTTATCTTTTATCGTAAAAAAAACTATGCGTACAAAGAATTAGTACGCCGAAATATGGAGATAGTTGAAAAGAATGGTTTTACTCCGAAAAGAAAATCACTCCCCTTAGATAGAACAATGAGCAAATATTCATCTTCCTCTTTAAAAGATGAGAAAAAAGAAGAACTTCATGAAAAATTAGAGAAGTCAATGATTGAAGAAAAACTTTACCTTAAATCAAATTTAACTCTCGGAAAATTAGCTCAGCAACTGGATGTAAATTCAAAATATCTCTCGCAAGTAATTCACGAGGAGTACGATTCGGGCTTTTCGGATTTTATCAACAAACTTCGGGTTCAGGAAGCCGCGCGTTTACTTGTTAACAAATCTTACCGCCATATTTCGATAGAGGGAATAAGCAAGTTAGTGGGGTTTACTTCGAAATCGACATTTAATTCCGCATTCAAAAAAATCATGGGAGTTACGCCTTCCTTCTACAGTGAAACTTCCAAAGATATTAAATAACAAATTCCTTAAATATATTTCAAATCTTACCAATTAACTAATAGAAACCTTTGCATAGCCTAAATTTGTCATATTGAGTTCGCCAAGTTTATCCCGACTGCTTTTCGTCGGGGACAAAAGTGTAAGCCGTCCGAAATATCTCTAAATTCGGTATAATTACCGGTTTTGAGATTCTTCATTCCGCCCCCACCTGAAAACGGTCGGGGCAAGATT
>JALWEC010000323.1 GCA_027036655.1 Melioribacteraceae bacterium | reverse complement strand
GGCGAGAACGCCGATGAAGGATTGCATGAAGTTAAATCGCCGATTGTCGGAACGTTCTACAGAGCGCCGGCGCCCGATGCCGATCCGTTTGTTAAAGTCGGAGATAAAGTCAGCGTCGGAACTACGTTGTGTATCGTCGAAGCTATGAAGCTGATGAACGAAATAGAGTCCGATGTCAGCGGAACGATAGTTAAAATTCTCGTTGAAAACGGCGCTCCGGTTGAATATAATCAACCCATGTTTCTGGTTAAGCCCGATTAATTATCTTCCCGAAAGACCTTTTGGTTACGTCCGGTTTTAAACTTTTAAGTTAACGGAAAAACGGTATATCGTACGAATGGATTTCGGGATAACGACTAAGACGAGGAACATTGAAAAAATAGAAAGTGTTTTGGTAAAAATTCACAAGGATTGCAAAATTGTTTAAGAAAATTTTAATCGCCAACAGAGGCGAAATAGCTCTCAGAATAATCCGGACGTGCAAGGAAATGGGAATAAAAACCGTGGCGGTTTATTCTGAAGCCGATAAAGATTCGATGCATGCGATGTTCGCAGACGAAGCGGTTTGTATCGGACCTCCCGCCGGGACGGACAGTTACCTGAAAATTACAAATATAATTTCCGCGGCTTCCATTACCGGAGCCGAAGCTATTCATCCGGGGTACGGTTTTCTTGCCGAGAATTCGGAGTTTTCGGAGATTTGCGCCGAATCGAACATTAAGTTTATCGGACCTTCCCCCACGATGATTGATCAAATGGGCGACAAGGCGTTTGCAAAAACCACGATGAAAAAAGTAGGCGTTCCGGTTGTTCCGGGAAGCGACGGAGAAATTAACGACATCGAAGAAGCCAAACGAATTGCCGCCGAAGTCGGTTATCCGGTTATGTTTAAGGCGTCTGCCGGAGGCGGCGGAAAAGGTATGCGGATTGTCGAAAGCGAAGCGGATGTTGAAATGGCATTCCAAATGGCTTCGACCGAAGCGGGCGCTTCTTTTGGAAACCCGGCGCTTTATCTCGAAAAATTTATCGAAAATCCGCGCCACGTGGAAATTCAAATTATGGGCGACAGCTTCGGGAATGTTTACGCTTTCGGTGAAAGAGATTGCTCGATTCAAAGACGACATCAGAAACTGATTGAGGAAACGCCTTCTCCGATTGTTGATGAAGAACTTCGTCAGAAAATGATTGACGCCGCCGTTAAGGGCGCTAAAGCCGTTAACTACGAAGGCGCGGGCACGGTTGAGTTTCTTGTAGATAAATATCACGACTTTTATTTTATTGAGATGAACACCAGAATTCAGGTGGAACATCCCGTTACCGAAATGGTGCACAATATCGATTTGATAAAAAATCAAATTCTCGTCGCGGCGGGGCAAAAAATTGCTGACATTCCAGGTAAGCCTGTCGGACACTGCTTTGAGTTTCGTATCAACGCGGAAGACCCGGATTTTGATTTTCGTCCTTCGCCCGGAAAGATTTCTATGCTTCACTTTCCCGGCGGTTTCGGAATTCGGAATGATTCACATGTTTATTCGGGCTATACGATTCCGCCTTACTACGATTCGCTTCTCGGTAAACTTATTGTTTGGGGCGTGGACAGAAATCACGCGATAGCGAGATCCAAAAGAGCGTTTGAGGAGTTTTTGATTGAAGGAGTTAAAACAACAATTCCTTTTCATCAGCAAGTTTTAGAAAATGAAGATTTTATTAATTCAAATTATGACACTTCATTTATTGATAAAATGTTAAATAAATAGAGCGAGGCAAAAATGAACGTTCCTGAAAATTTAAAATATTCCAACGATCACGAATGGCTGAAAGTTGACGGAAATTACGGCTATGTCGGAATTACGGATTACGCGCAAGGAGAATTGGGCGACATTGTTTTTATTGACGTTGATCCCGACTTGGACGCAATTACAAAAGACGAGCCTTTCGGCACAATCGAAGCCGTTAAAACAGTCAGCGATTTACTTGCGCCGGTCAGCGGTAAAGTTGTAGAGCTAAATCCTAAATTAGAGGATGAGCCGCAGCTTGTTAATTCCGACCCGTACGGCGACGGATGGATTATTAAGATTGAGATTGAAGACGCCGAAAGCGTTAACGATCTTCTTTCCGCCGAAGATTACGCAAAACTTATCGGCGGTTAATTAACCCTTTTAAGATACGGCTTTTAACGCCGTATCTTTTCATATTACATCTCTTATTAAATTATGAATAGTTCTGATTCAATACTAATTCTTGATTTCGGTTCTCAATACACACAACTGATTGCCCGCCGCATTCGTGAAATGAATGTCTATTCATTAATCAAATCTTTCGATTATCCAATCGATAAAATTAAAAGTTTAAATCCCAAAGGAATCATTTTATCCGGCGGGCCGATGTCCGTTTACGATGAGAATTCACCTCGAATAGATGAAGAAATATTTAATATCGGAATTCCGGTTTTGGGAATTTGTTACGGCTTGCAACTGATTACGCTTAATTTTAGCGGCGAAGTTCAACCGGCTGATAATCGGGAGTACGGCAAAGCGGAAATAAATATTTTAAGCGAAAACTCTGTTTTGTTTAAGAATGTAAAAAATCACTCGGTTGTGTGGATGTCGCACGGAGATTACGTAACTCGCTTGCCGAAAGATTTTGCCGTAACTTCCGAAACGGAGAATTCGCCGGTTTGTTCTATAGAAAATACGAAACAAAAAATTTACGGCGTTCAATTTCATCCCGAAGTGGCGCATACCGAAGAAGGAAAAAAGATAATCTCAAATTTCCTTTTTGAAATTTGCAACGTTATCCCGAATTGGAAACCGGAGAACTTTGTCGAAAAGTCGGTGAGTGAAATAAAGAAAATTGCCGGGAACGGAAAAGTTATTCTAGCGCTTAGCGGCGGAGTGGATTCCTCCGTTGCGGCTTTGCTTTTGCATAAAGCGATAGGCGAAAATCTTATTTGCGTCCATGTTGATAACGGACTGATGCGTAAAGGCGAGAGCCAATCGATTATGGAAATGTTCAAGGAAAATTATAAT
>JALWEC010000322.1 GCA_027036655.1 Melioribacteraceae bacterium | reverse complement strand
ACTATCTCCTTCTTGGTCCCTAAATACCCAATGGTCAATAAAGACGCAAAACACGTAACGTAAAATGCAAGACGCAAAACGAAAGATATAAAATCCAATTCCGTGTTGTCATTCCGAGTTCCGTAGAATGCGGGGCGAAGAATCTCCTCCCGTGAATTTACGCAATTCTGATTTTTTCCTCATTTGCAAAAGATAAGATAAAAGCAAGACAGACGGTTTTTGTAGAGTGGATTGCTTAGTCTTTCCGCATTCAGCGGAAGGGCGGGCAATCTGCGTAAGTTATTTGTTCCCTTTATTACACACAGATAAACAACATACTTGAAAAGTAAATTTCCCAAAAAACCGCTTGATTTAAGGGTGAAAATTCTCTAATTTATTTCACAAATATGAGGTTTTTAATGGGCGTCGCCGAAGTAAAATTTTTTTATACTGAATACCCGCACCGTTTACGTGCATTAGACGAAAAATTATACAATAAAAATAATAGAAGGCTTTGCATAACCCAATAATATGTCATTCTGATCCTCCGCCAAGGTGGAGCGGAATGAAGAATCTCAGAACCGGAAATTAAACCGAATTTAGAGATATTTCGGTCGGCTTACACCTTCGCCGTGGCGAACTCAATATAACAATTTTAGGTTTTGCAAAGGTCTCTAATAAAGAGTAATTTTACTAATATGAAGAAAGAAATAATAAAATCGTTAACAAATACTTTTGAAAGTCATTCATATACAACAGAAACCGGAATTGAATTTTGGTATGCCCGAGATTTGCAGCATTTGCTGGAATATACTAAATGGGATAATTTTGTAAAAGTCATTAATAAAGCTAAAACTTCTTGTGAGGCAAGTGGGAATAACATTTCAGACCATTTTGCCGACGTCGGGAAAATGGTTAAAATCGGTTCCGAAACAGAAAGAGAAATAAATGATATTATTCTGACAAGATATGCTTGTTATTTAATAGCAAACCGGGAAAGTATTTGCTGTTTAACGCTAACGTCAACAAACAACTACGGCAAAAGCGGTCGAAAAACTTGCCGTTAACGAGAAAAAATAAGAGGAGTTAAAAATTGAGTAAACTATTAAAAATATTATTGGTTATTTCGTTTTTATTCACATTAAATAATTGCAGTAAAGATAATCCGGTTGAACCGGAGAGCAAATATTCCGGAATAACACATACGGGCGAAGGCGGTCCGGAACCAATCGGAGAAGTTGACCCGGACGACTGGTTTTACGGAAACGATTCTACAATTTCCGGAATTAGTATTCCGGCAGGGTATTGTGTCTGGCCTGCATATCCGAATCCAACAGCGAGATATACAACAATTAAAATTGCGCTCACACGGCAAGATTCGGTTAAAGTGTGGATTGACGATCCTATGTCAAATAAAAAGACTGTAATTGTTAATCGAAACTTGCTTGCCGGAGTTCATGAATTTCTAGTGGACCTGAATTACGGCGACGATAATTTTGTTAGAAAAACCGGAATAGTCCGTGTGTTTTTTGATTTTTTTAGTATATCGGATATTCCTTTAATACACGGCGATATTCAGATAATTAAATGAGTTTTAAACTAAAAGAAAACTTTGTATAAATTAGTAATGTATCATTCTTCATCCCGCATATTACGGGATGAAGAATCTCCTATCGAGAATTTAAGCCATTCTAATTCCCCCCTATTTGCAAAAGGTAAGAGAAGCGTAAGAGGTGAAACAAACATTGGTTTATTCAATCATCCGATAAACCAGTCATCAATTAAACACCGGCATAAGCGGGCATAGAAAAGCGCTTCAATATGCGAAAGAAAACGTTCTTGATTTTTTAAGCATAAATACGTATTATTGCGCATAACGTAATACGTAGTAAAAGGTAAACCAAATGAACACAAAATTAACTCTAAAGCTAAATAAAAAAGCCATTGAACGGGCAAAAAAATATGCTTCCAAGAACAAAAAAAGTCTTTCCGTTTTAGTTGAAAATTACTTTAACTTAATAACCGAGGAAGAAAATCCGGATGAACTTGAAATATCTCCTAATGTGCTTGAATTATCCGGGGTTATTAAATTACCCGAAAATATTGATACAAAAGAAGCATATAGGAAGCATCTTGAAGAGAAATACTTATGATTAAACGAATATTTATTGATTCCGATATAATTTTAGATTTGCTTGCCAAAAGAGAGCCGTACTATATTTATTCCTCAAAGCTATTTACCGTAATTGACAAAGGAGATATTATCGCTTGCACTTCTCCGTTAATTTTTGCCAATCTTCATTATCTTTTAAGAAAATTTACTTCAAATTCATCTGCATTAAAAAGTTTAAGAAAATTAAAAACTTTAGTAAATATCTTACCAATAGATGAAAAAGTTATTGAACAATCGCTAAATTCGGATTTCAATGATTTTGAGGACGCAATACAATATTTCACGGCGGTAAATAATGGAATCAGCGTATTGATAACGAGAAATAAACGCGACTACAAGAAAAGCAAAATTCCAATTTTAACTGCGGAGGAATTCATAAAAACTTGGAAGACAACTGCGAAGAGGTAAATCAGCATCGGACTTAGTTTTACGGCTCAATTGCCTCGACAAATCCGGAGTACGGATTCCTCACAAAAATAGAAACGGGTAAGTTTTTTAGCGATAAAAGATTATGATATTAAAAAATGTGAGAGAATAAAATGAAGAACAAATTAAGAATCGGAATTGCTTGGTTTAACGAAAGCGATTGGGATGAGTGGAAAAGAATTTCCGAAGATGAGCTTGAAGAAAGTTATGAAGATTGGTTAATAGAAGCAACAATTGCAAAAAAAGATCTTGAAGATAACGGCTTTACTGTTGCAAAAGTTACCATAACTCCCGAAAAGTTTAAGATATGGTGTAAAAAGAATTTTAAAAAATTAAATTCGGGTTCCCGATCACACTATGTTGCCGAATTATTAAGGGATGCTGATTCAAAAAATTAGTCTTAACTTGTAAAGCAACTCAACACGCATTTGCATTAGGCATTTTAAAATTTT
>JALWEC010000321.1 GCA_027036655.1 Melioribacteraceae bacterium | reverse complement strand
TTCTCTAAATTCGGTGTAATTACCAGTTTTGAGATTCTTCTTCCCGACTTTGTCGGGACTCAGAATGACAAATAAATTGGGTTATGCAAAGCATTCTTCAATAAACGGATATTGAGTTTTTTAATTGCAGAATGCGATTAATTCGCTGAAGATTCATCCGTGCAAATCCGTTTTTTCAGCGTCATCTCTGTTCTATTGATTTTATTTATTCTCAATAGTTTTACCGTTTTTTTCCCAATGACTGTTGACCGATAACTAATGAACAACGACCAGGTAAAGGTTTTCCTTAATTGAGTTCTTTCTCTTTTCGTTATATTTAATTTTTTAAAAATGAAGAATATTAAGCCGAACATACCGAATAAACTAACAGAAGGCTCGATTACAAAATCGATTTTCGCTTTGTCTGTCCCGATTGTTGTGTCCAACTTGCTGCAAACGGCTTACAATCTGACCGACACTTTCTGGGTCGGGCGGCTCGGCGCTAACGCGCTTGCCGCAGTGTCACTCAGTTTTCCAATCATTTTTCTCATTATTTCGCTCGGCGGAGGTTTCGGTACCGCGGGGTCAATTCTTGTCGCACAGTTCAAAGGGAAAGAAGCCTCAAGTGAAGTTAATCACATCTCCGGACAAACATACTTGATGATGACAATTGTTTCCGTTATTCTGGCAATAGCGGGGATTCTCCTTTCTCCTCTAATCGTAGAGCTGATGGGCGCGGAAAAAGTAGTAATGCGGGAAGCCGTCCAATATATGAAAATCTCATTTATCGGGATGATTTTTACTTTTACTTATTTCGCATTTCAATCGTTAATGAGAGGCGTCGGCGACGTTAAAACTCCGATGTATATTGTTCTATTTACCGTTCTTTTGAACTTGGTTCTTGATCCGCTATTTATTTTCGGACTTGGAGTTTTTCCTCCGATGGGAGTAACAGGGGCAGCCTTGGCGACGTTGCTGGCGCAGGCTATCGCCTCGCTGATTGGAATATCATTGCTTCTTAGCGGAAAGTATAACATCCATCTTAAAAGGAAACATCTTAAGGCGGATATTCCGATCATAAAAAAAATCTTCCGGCTGGGACTTCCTTCCTCGCTTGAACAATCCGGCAGGGCTTTGGGAATGCTTGCGATGACTTTTCTTGTGGCGCGTTTCGGAACGACCATTATCGCGACTTACGGAATCGGAATGCGAATTCTGAGCTTCATAATTATTCCTTCTATCGGTTTGGCAATGGCGACTTCAACATTGGTCGGACAAAATATCGGCGCCGGTAAAATTGACCGGGCGGAAACAATTGCAAAGCGTTCAATGCTTGCGGGATTTTTAATAATGAGTTTTTCAGGATTAATACTTTTTGTTTTTGCGCGGGAAATAACGGCTGCGTTTATTCCGAACGATCCCGAGGTAATTAAGGAAGGCGCGTATCTGGTAAAAGTTCTTTCCGTTACATTTGGATTTGTTTCTCTGCAGCAGATTACAACGGGCGCGCTTCGTGCGGCGGGGCAAACGCTTACGGCTATGCTTCTGACTATAATTTCATTGTGGTTTCTCCGTTTCCCGATTGCGATTGTGCTTGCTTTTTATACTTCGTTATCTTTCATCGGACTTTGGTGGTCTTTCCCGATAGCAAATATAATTTCGGTGGCAATCGCGCTTACAATTTTTCTGAAAGGAAGTTGGAAAGAAAAGCGGTTGACAGATGAAGTTAAGATAAAAGCGATTTAAAAAGACCTTTGCAAAATCTAAAGTTGTCATATTGCGACAAGCCACAATCCGCCGTGGCGGATGAATGATGAATTTTGAATAAAGAGCTTACAGCAAAAATTCCTTGATAAAAAACACGTGTCCCGCTTTTTTTGCGGGAAGGACTTATGTTGTAATACCATACGTTTTTGCAATGGCAAAAAAGCCGACAAAAGTCGGGAATTACAAACGGTGTAATAGTTTCATAAGTAAAAATATATTTGAATAATGATACTGTAAATAGAAGTGTTTGGGAAAATATATTTAGGAATAACTTTTTGTGAAATGTATTATTTCTAATCGAAAATTCATTTACCAATAATTTAACTCTGAATTACTGAATCCGAAGGATTCAATCCGCCAAGGCGGGTTGATAATTAGATGAGTTAATAATTATTTACGACCCCAACGGGGGGCGAATAATTTAATGTAAACGAAATTCTATAGATCCGCCTTGGCGGAATAATCCCTTCGGGATTAAGAAAAAACTAAACTCTGAATTGCTAATTATAGACAATTTGTTTGTTTATATTTTTTGATAATGGCAGATCTCTAAATTCGATATAATTACCGGTTCTGAGATTCTTCTTCCCGACTTTTGTCGGGACACAGAATGACAAATTATTAAGTTATGCAAAGCATTCTTAAACTTTATTGGCAACCAACAATTTAGCCGCATCCAAATCTTCGGCAAAATCAATTTCCATACAGTACTTTTCTCCAACCGGAACGGCAAACATTTTAGTCCCATTTTCAATTGCCCGCTGAAAAGCCGCTTCATAAAAAACATTTTCCATTCGCTCTTCGATAATCATTTCATCTAATATTTTAAAAAGCTCGCCTCCGAATTGCGCCGAAAATTTCTCAATTCCGATTGATTCGCCCGCGGCTTCATCCGGATTTACTTCTTTACTTATTTCAATAATTGAGCTGTCCTCAGCGAGTTTAACCTTTATTTCCTCGTCTCCCAACTCAATTCCGGTTTTAAGAGCCAGACAGTTTTCGTATTCGCTTTGAAGTAAAAGAGAAATGATTTCTTTATCAAAAACTATGTCGCTGTCGAGCAGAATAAAATCTTCATTCTCAACTGCTTCTTTGGCAAGCCATAGAGAAAAAATATTATTTGTGCTTTCATAACTTTCGTTGTGCAAAAATGTAACTTTTAATTCGGGATAATTTTCTTTGACAAAATCTTCAATTTTTTTATTCAAAAAACCTGTTACTATGATTATTTCGGTAATTGAGTTGGCTAATAAGTTATCAATCGTTTGTTCAAGAATTTTTTTCTCCCCGATACTAAGAAGGCACTTGGGAGTATTTTCGGTAAGCGGTCTTAAACGGGAGGCAATTCCCGCAGCCAGTATCAGTCCTTTCATTGCGCAGCTTTATCCGTAATTGAGTTGATGTGAAATTGTGTAATGTGAAGTAAAATTGCATAAATATTCAAAAACGTTACCATTCCCCAAAGGTAGTATTCAATTGTTCCTGTCATTGCCGTAATAATAAAAAAAGTAAGTTCGGTTGTGGGACCGATGAAAGTCCAAAGTCTTAGTATGAACTTGTTCCTTTCCAGAAAATCTTTTTTATCATATATTTTGCCAACGTTGTCGGTTTGTTTCACGGTGAGCTTAAGCTGTATTTTGGAATAAACGAAATAGATTTTGTAAAGAAGTTTTGCAAAATAATTGCCCGGTTTATCTTTGATGTCATTGTACGCCTCAAGATGTTCGGCTAAATCGTCTCCGAGCAGAGAGTTTCTGTCGAAGGCATAATCAAGAAAGCGGTTACGGTAATAATCAAGCGAAACAGCGTGAAAAATATTGCTTGCCGCCGCCGCAATAGTTAAAATCCAATAAAACTGCGGGTGGGAAGAATGACCGGCAAATCCAAAACCGATTGCGAGATAAGCCGCTCCCGTTGCTATGTAATCGGCAAAGCCGTCAACAACTCTGCCGATTGGAGTGCCGTTCTTTTTAAGTCGTGCAACCATTCCGTCTGCGCAATCAAAAACATCGTAAAGGATAAAGAAAATTCCGGCGAGAATTACATATTCTTTCACAAAAAGAACAGCGCCGATAACAGCCCAGATAATCGCCGCGAAGGTTATTTGATTGGGCGTAAGGTTTGTCCGGTAAAGGATTTTGACGACAATAAAAGCCAAAGGGCGGTAAAAAACGAGGTCGAGAATTTCCTCAACCTCAACCATTTTCAGAGAACTTTTGTATTCGTTAAACCAGCGTTTAATCATCTTAAGTAAAAAATTCCTTAATTGCTTTAATAACCTCGGCATTTTGTTCTTGCGTGCCGATTGTAATTCTCAAATGATGATTAAGAAGTTCCTCGTTCATAAATTTGATTACGATTTCCCGTTCGAGTAAAAACTTTTTCAGAGGCTCTTTTATTTCTTCCGGAATTTCCACAAGGATGAAATTACCGTCCGAAGGATAAACCGTAAAACCTTCAATTGCTCCAAGCTCTTTGTAATAAAGCTCTTTATCGGCTTCCATCTTTGCGGCAATCTCTTCATAGTAATCCGTAGAATCAAGCGCTGCAAGAGCAACTTGCTCCGAAATGTAATTAAACCCGAGATATCTGTGAGCGAATTCCATCAGACGGGTTAAGTTTTTCCCAACTAATCCGTATCCGATACGCATTGACGCAAGCGCAAAATATTTGGAGAAAGTACGAGCGATAATTATGTTCGGGTATTTCGCCAGCAAATCTCCGGTTTCTTCGGCGTGAAGCCCAAACACGTAAGCCTGATCAAAAAGAACTACGGCGTCCGAAACTTTATCGAGAATTCGGGTTAACGTTTTGTTATCTATGGAGTTTCCCGTCGGATTATTTGGAGAGGCGATAAATATGACTTTCGGTTTTTCGCGTTCGTAAATTTCGATAAAAGAATCGGCGTCATATTCAAAGGAAGTTTCGGTTTTCTTCATTCCGTATTCAACATTTCCGCAGCCGACCTCTTCGGCAATTTTTTTGTAGTACCACCAAGAATATGAAGGCACCATTAATTTGTCGCCTTCTTTTAAATAAGCTTGTACTGTCAGTTTAAGAATCTCTTCGGCGCCGTAGCCTAAGATTACCTGTTTTTCCTCAATTGAATAGTCATTAGCAAGTCTTTCGGATAAATCGCTCTGTACGCCTTTTAAATATGCTTTGGAGTATATGCTCATATCGAGTTTGCCGATATTATTCAACGCTTCAAAACATTTTGGGGCAGGTCCGTAAAAATTTTCGTTTCTATCAAGATTAATCATTTTTACATCTCCGTTTTTTCAAAATCAATTAATTGAATAAGTTTTCAAAAAAAAATCTTTTCGACTGATTTAATTTAATATTTTCCTTAATAAGATTATAGGAAAAATAATTTTCCCCTGTAATGAAATTCATAACGACGAGAGTTATATGTTATCACCAAATTGTCATAAAAAATTTTTCAATCGAAAATTTCAAATTATAAACAGTTTATTGTAGCACAGTTTGCTTAGCGGAGCGGGCAAACTGTGTTACAAATAAGTCTTATTTCATATCGAGGCAAGCCGCAATCCGCCGTGGCGGATGAATGATGAATTTTGAATTATTAATTATGAAAAGAGTTTAGTCTGCCACTTCGCCTAAGTCGGCGGACTTTGAACCTTGAATTTATTTTTCAGAACAATAAACTTCGCTTTGGCGGATTACAAAAAATCTTGACAAATAAAACGAGGAGTTAAATTGTAATACTATACGTTTTTGCTTTAGCAAAAAAGCCGACAAAAGTCGGGAGTAGTTTCATAAATAAAAATAGATTTGAATAATAATACTGTAATTAGAAGTGCTTGGGAAAATATTTTTTTTGATAATTTTTTACAAGATGTATCATTTCTAACCAAAAATCCATTTACCAATACCAATAATTTAACTCTGAATTACTGAATCCGAAGGATTCATATATTAATAGAAGAATGAATTAAAAATTATATGCGACTCCAACGGGGTCGAATAATTTAATATAAATGAAATTCTATAGATCCGCCTTGGCGGAATAATCCCTTCGGGATTAAGAAAAAACTAAACTCTGAATTGCCGATTACAGACAATATGTTTGTTTATATTTTTTGATAATCGCATATTGAGTCCGCCAAGTCAGAGGTGAAAGTCGTCCGAAGTATTTTTCAATTCGGGTATATTTACCGGTTCTGAGGTTCTTCTCCCGCTAAGGCGGAACCAGAATGACATATATAGTAGGTTATGCAAAGCCTTCTAAAAGTAGATTTCAACAAAAAAAATCAGAAGAAGCGATTTTGAGAAGATTGAATTGATGCGCCTCATAAAACAATTTTTCCTTATTTTTCAGCACTTTAATTCGGATTAAAAGCAAAAGAAAATAAATGATAAAAAATAGAGTTGTGGTTGCAATGAGCGGGGGAGTCGATTCTTCCGTCGCGGCGGTTTTGTTAAAACAGGCGGGATACGAAGTTATCGGGATTACGATGAAAACATGGGGATATATGGAGGATTCCGCCGGAGCGCCGAAACACGCCAACGCGTGCTGTTCGCTCGACGCAATTTTTGACGCGAAAGCCGTTGCGAAGGAGTTTGATTTTCCTCACCGAGTAGTGGATTTTTCCAAACGTTTTGAAGAAACCGTTATCTCCTATTTTATTGATGAATATCTTAAAGGTAAAACGCCGAATCCGTGCACGCTCTGCAACAGAAAAATTAAGTGGGAAGAATTATTAACTACGGCGGACGAACTTGAAGCCGAATTTGTAGCGACAGGGCATTACGCAGTTGCAGGATTTAACGAAAAAACAGGTCGTTATTTTCTTGCAAACGCCAAGGATTCACATAAAGATCAAACTTACGCGCTTTGGGGCTTAACTCAGGAAAGTCTTAAACGAACTATTCTTCCTCTTGGTAAATATTCTAAAGCTGAAGTAAGGGAATTTGCGGAAAAATTCAATTTAAGCGTAGCAAAGAAACCCGACAGTCAGGAAATTTGTTTTGTTACAGATAATGATTACGAGCGTTTCATCAGGGAAAGAGTTCCCGAGAAAGTTAAAAAAGTCGAGCATGGAGATATAATCTATCACGGCGAAGTTGTAGGTAAGCACAAAGGAATTCCCTTTTACACGATAGGGCAGAGAAAAGGAATCGGAGTAACGTTCGGGCATCCCGTTTATGTAAAAAAAATTGACGCTGAAAACAACACAATAGAAATCGGAGATAAGGAGGAGCTTTACTCGGATGAAGTTGTAGTTGAAAAATTGAATTTTGTTTCGGTCGGATCGTTTAACCCGGGCGATGAGGTGATAGGGAAAATCAGATACAACGACACGGGAACTCCGGCTGAAGTAGTCGAAAGCGGCTTGAATTATTTGAAGGTGAGATTTTTCAATCCCAAATTAGCGGTTACTCCCGGACAGTCGGCTGTTTTTTATGACGAAAAAGGTTATCTGCTTGTCGGCGGGATAATTAAAGCTTAGTTTCGGATTTCAGTTTCCCAATATGCGGAAACGTCGCTAATTGCAATGTTAAATTATTTTTTCATAGGGATTTTTATTGCCCGTTAATCTTATAAAGATAAAGCTTGCCGGTTTTATCGCTGACGATATAAACTATTTTTCTCGCTTCATCAACGGTTACGCCTTCGGCTTTGGAATAATCAAGGTCGGCTGATTGAATTACTCCTCTGTTCGGACTCCATTGGAAAAGCTTTTTCGATTGGTCGCTTACTATCCAGAAAAAGTTCCCGTTTGGTTCGTACCAGATTCCGGAAAGGTCCTGCACAGCCGTTATTTCTTTTATTTCTTCCGCGGAATAACCGCTGTTCAGTTTTGCCCATAATCGCGGAGATTTTTCATTCAGCACAAATTTAGTAAACGCAGTGTCGAGGCAAATGCCTTCCAGTCCGCTGTTTCCGCTTCCCTCGAGATTAGTAACGTTAAAACGACCGAGTTCAGTACCGTTAGTGTCGATATGAACAAGTTCCCTTAACTCTTCTTCGGCAAGCCAAAGCGTTCCGTCGCGTGTATCGAATGTAATTCCTTCCAAATCGTTTCCGTTGAATTCTACTTCCTTTAAAATATTCCCTTTCAAATCAAGCTGATAAACATTGTTTGTATTGTCAGAGACAGTCCATAGAGTTTTGTTATTTTTGCCGAGCGTTAGTCCGGAAGGCTCAAGAACGCCGGTTTGATATTCGGCGATTTTTGAAATAAAGGAGGGACTCGGTTCGGGAGTAACAACCGAGTCCTCAACTTTACAGCTTATTGAAATCAGAAGAAAGAGGAACAATATTAAGCTGTTTTTTAAAATCAATTGTTGCTTGCTCCCGGAGTCGGATTTGTAAAGAATACCCAATTGTCGCTTCCGTCAGGCTCTCTTCCTTCGGATACGTCGGTTGTTTGTTGTCCGAAAGTAAGCGAATCGATAATCGTTGTTCCGTTGGGAGCCGTTAAACCTATTTGTTCTCCGCTTCCGCTTAACTTAATGTTAACGTGAAGAACTCCGGCTTCCGGTTTTTTATCAGCAAGAAGGAGTAAAAATCCGCCGGCGGGAATAGTTGTTGAATCGGGAGCCGTCGTCGGAATCTGCCAAGTCGTTAAATCGTCCAATCCGTCCGTGATATAATATCCGCCAATATCGATAGGCGTGGAGTTTGGGTTATAAATTTCAATCCAATCGGGATAATCGTTTGTCGTCGGATCAAGATATGTAGTGTCGTTGCTTGCCATAAATTCGTTAATGTAAAGAACCGGAGCTACAAATCCTACTTGGAAAGAAAGCGTATCCGATAAAGCGACATGCGCAGCCGCATCCGTAGCTTTTATGTAGAAGTAGATTGTACTTCCGTCAGGAAATGTTCCCAAATCAGCGGTGTAAGTATCTCCGTTAGCCGTCATATCTTTTTCGGTTCCTGCCGAGAGGTCCGCGCCGTAAATTATTTTTACGGTTTGCAAATCGCCGTCTTCGTCCGTTACAGTTGCCGTAACAGTAACTGCGTCGGATGCGCTAACCGTATCGGGCGTAACGACAATGTTGGCAATGGTTGGCGGAAAAGTCGCAACCGTTCCCGTATTGGAGGCTCCCGGAGTAGGCACGCTGAATTTAACCCAGTTGTCGCTACCGTCCGGGTCGCGTCCTTCCGATATGTCGGTTGTTTGCGGTCCGTAAATATGCTGATCAATTGTTGTTTCGCCGTCCGAAGCGGTTACTACGATTGCTTCTCCGCCGCTCGAAAGCTTAAACGGTAAATGCAGAACGCCTTGGTCTGTTTGTCCGTCAGCCCAAAGAACAAGAAAACCGCCTGCGGGAATTTTAGTTTTATCGCTTCCGGTCGGGATTTGCCATTTTGTTGCATCGTCGGGATTATCGGATAAGTACATCCCGGCAATATTAATTTCTTTATCTCCTGCATTGTAAAGCTCAATCCAGTCGTCGTACTCGCCGTTTTCGTCGGCGTAGGCGTTGTCGTTGCTTGCCATAAATTCGTTAATGTAAAGATGATACACTGTCGCCGGCGGCTGCTGATCTCCTTCATCGCCTGTGTCGTTAACGCTGCAAGCCGTAAAAATAAAAACGGAAGCAAGCAGTGTGATTAATAAACCTTTGATTTTCATTTTAATTGCTCCTTTTCTTTTTAGAAGAAAAATTTAGTCATAAATTGAACGTAACTGAAGTTGTCTTTCCCGATTACCGAATGTTCCGATGTTTGAACCATAGTATAGTTAAGCTGCCAAACCATATTCGGGTTCGGGTAGCAGTTCAAACCGAATGTGTAATTAGCGGCTACTCCGCCGAATACGTTAGCGCCTTCGTCCGAAAGGTTAACATAACTGTAGCGAAACCCGAGTTCCCACGCGCCCCATTTAT
>JALWEC010000320.1 GCA_027036655.1 Melioribacteraceae bacterium | reverse complement strand
CCGCTTCGCTTCATTCAGAATAACATATAAAAATAAGTACCTTATTAGTAAAATTCGTGTTATTTGTGGCATAATATTTTTCCAAATGCTCCAAAGTCCCTTGGTAATAAGAGTTTCAGAGATTATTTTTTCCCCGACTTTTTCTAATTTTGTTTCCGGCTTGTCCGGGTTGAATTATGCAAAGCTTTCTAATATGTACGAAATTCGGAATTTCGTACGCCTATTACTTGACTTCCCTCCAATTTTATATTAAAATCGTAATGAACTCAATAAAAAGGAACTATCCAGATGAAAACGTATCTCTTTCTGACGGATATCCCCTCTTCTGTTTCCGCCATTGAAAATATTGCCGAACGCAGCGATCACCGAGTCGATTATCTTCTTCATTCTGTTTCGGGAAATAGACCTAAGCAAATCGACTTTCGAAATACGAAAAAACTCAATACAATTTCTGCTGAAAAAGGGGAAATCGTCTTTTATCTTCACGGCAATTTACTGGTTTACGTAATTGAAAATTTTCTGAGGCTTGCTCAAAATCGAGATATTCAAATAATTGTTATTCTCTCGGCGTTATCGGATTTTTATTCACATCCGAATAATGAAACACGAACAGCGAAAGCCGTAGAAAATTTACTGAAAAATAATCTCTTCAATTATAAAATTATTAAACCTTTTATTGCAAATAATGTTTATGAAAAACACCTATCAGAGTACAACTTAAAGAATGGTAATTTCTCAATTTCATTAAATGATTTCTTGATTCCGGATGAGAATATCTTTTCTTCAGCGGTCAGTCTTTCCGAAAAAGAAACGCATAAAAACGAAACCATTTATTTGATTAATGAAAAAATAATACATGACATTTACGGTTACCAGAATTTGCTTAAAAATAATTCCTTGATTTTTTCAATCTCAAAATTGATTGCGAATATCTCCCCGATAAATACCCTTATGTATCAAAAGATAAACATAATTGGAGCTATAATAAAATTTTTAGAAAACATCGACGGATTGCGAACCTTGGAAATTATTCCTATTAAACAAAATACAATCATCCACAATGCCGAGGCAAACAATTCTATCCGTAGTAACGAAGGAATATTTAATAATTCAAATAAATAATAAGGAGTAAGAAAATGAAAAGAATAATTTTATTATTTCTCTTTTTCATCGGAAACGTTTCGTTATTTGCCCAAGGCGCAGGTACGGCAATTCAATTTGACGGCAACGATGATTATATTGACTGTGGAAACGGCGACAGCTTACAAATTACCGGAGCAATTACATTAGAAGCGTGGGTTAAATTAACCGCAACTTCTTCGTGGGACGGAATAATTAGTAAAGCGATATGGGATGAGACCAGCAGCGGTTACGTAAACACCGGATATGAATTGAAATTTAATAACAATACCAATAAAATTGATTTTTGGCTTTCTCAAGGCGGAGATGAGTCAACCAAAATGGAGGTAACCGCTAACACTGCGCTAACTCTGGGGAAGTGGTATCACGTTGCGGCGGTATTTAGCCCTTCTTCCTTCCTAAAAATTTACATAAACGGAATTGAAGACGTTTCTGTTACTTCCGGTGTTTATGCTTCTATTTACAATTCAACAAGACCATTATATATCGGGGTCGGCGCTCATAATCCGGCAAGCGATAATGAGTATTTCCACGGCAGTCTTGATGAAGTTAGAATATGGAATATAGCTTTAACGGCGGACCAAATAAGGGAAACGATGTGTAAAAGATTAAGCGGAAGCGAAAGCGGATTGGTCGGATATTGGGACTTTAGCGAAGGAAGTGGGAGCGTAACTCACGATAAAAGCGGCAATAGCAACGACGGTAATTTATCAACGGGAAACCCGACTTGGATAACTTCGGGAGCATCGGTTGGCGACGCCAGTGCTTATGATTACATAGGGACAAATCCCGCTGATTTTTCCGCTACAATCTCACATCCGGATGGAGATAGCTTTACGGCGACAGGAGATGGAGGAACGGTTACCGGAATTCAAGTTTACCGAATTGACGATGCTCCTAACGTAACAACAGCCCCGGGGAATATAACGCATCTATTTACTACAAGATACTGGGGCGTAAAAATAGTAGGCAGCAGTACGCCATCTTACACAGCCACTTATTATTACCACAACAATCCCGATATAGGAAGTTATGAGAATTATCAGGATTTAGCCAAGCGGGAAAACAATGCCGTTGCATCTTGGACGGAATGTAACGCGACATTAAATACATCTGCACAAACTTTAGTTTTAACAGGACAAACCGGGACACAATATATTGACGGAAGAGAAGATAATCCGACTCCTGTAGAACTGACTGCCTTTATCGCAACTGTGCAAAATGGTATTGTTACGTTAAAATGGAAGACTGCGACCGAAGTAAATAATTACGGGTTTCAAGCTCAAAGGAAAAAGGAAAAAGTTCAAAGTAACTGGGAAAACATTGGATTCGTTGAAGGACACGGCAACAGTAATTCAACAAAAGAATATTCCTTTACGGATGAAAATCCTCCGAGCGGAAATATTCAATACAGATTGAAACAAATTGACATCGATGGAAATTTTGAGTATTCGGATGTTGTGGAAGTTGAAATCGGCGTCCCTACAAAATTTGAATTATTCCAAAATTACCCGAATCCGTTTAATCCTACTACAAACATAACTTACGTCATTGCAAGCGGAGCGAGGCAATCTCAACAATTGTTAGCAAATAATGAGATTGCTTCGTCGCAAGCTCCTCGCAATGACAATGTTAGCTTAAAAGTTTACGACATTCTCGGTCGGGAAGTTGCAACACTCGTAAACGAAACAAAAAAGCCCGGTAAATATTCGGTTAAATTTAATGCAAGTAAACTCAGCTCCGGAATTTACTTTTACACATTGCGAGCCGGAGATTTTACCGCAATAAAGAAGATGATTTTGTTAAGGTAAAATGAAGTTGTTATTGCAAAGTTATTCCATGAATTTCTGTTCATCGCAATCCGCCTTAGGCGTAATGGACGATGCAAACTTTTGTAGCGTAG
>JALWEC010000319.1 GCA_027036655.1 Melioribacteraceae bacterium | reverse complement strand
CGTTCTACTCCAATAAATTCAATAATTTGGGAGTAACTGTTTTAACGTCCTTCAGCAAGCAAAGCGCCGTCGATGTCGCCGGTAACGGATTTACGGATATTCCCGCGTTTACACAATTCAATATTGCGCCTAAGCTTTTTTGGAGTATCGACAATAAATCAAATTTGGAATTCGGAATTAATGCTTTTTACGAAAATCGAGTAGGCGGCGATATTTATGCGGTTGATAACGGAAGTAATTTTGCGCATCCGTTCTTTGAGAGAAACAAATCGAACAGATACGGAGCGTTGCTTAAATACAACAGAAAACTTTCTTTGAATTCCGAAGTAAACTTCAACAGTAATTTTTCATATTATAATCGCAACAGTTCGCTTCCTAATAGCTATTTTTCCGGAAAAAATCTTACCGGTTTTTCCGAGTTGTCTCTGCTGAAGGAAGTCGGTGCTCACAAAGTTGTAGCCGGAATTAATTTTTCGAAAAATTATTTTAAAGAAACGGATGGAAGCAGAAACGATTTCTACAATTATGATAATTCCATTTGGGGAGTTTTTGTTCAGGACGATTGGAAAATTTCCAAGAAGTTTATTGTTCAACCCGCTTTGAGAGTGGATTTAATGAAGAGTTTTTCTCCGGTATATTTACCGCATATCTCCTTGATGTATAAGTTAACCGATAATTTTTTAACCCGCGTCTCTTTAGGCTCGGGGTATAAAGTCCCGACGGTTTTTGATATTGATATTGACCCGCATGCAATTTTAGGACACATGTTGGCGCCTGCCGGAAGAATTGAACGCGAGACTGCGAACGGAATAAATTTGGATTTTAATTACAAGCTGATTGTCGATGAGTTTGTTATGAAGATTAATCAGTCCTTTTACTATACGGAGGTCGGCAATTCGCTTGCCATAAGATCCGCCGATCCGAACGATTACCCCCCGTTACTGTTTTATAACGGAGCAACCCTTAAAAGCAAAGGGTTTGATACAAACCTTTATCTCGCGCTTGACGAGCTGGAGTTTTTTGCCGATTATTCTTTTACCGATGTTTCCAAAACTGTTGAGGAAGAAACGAAACCGTTATTTTTTACTCCTCGGAATAAATTGAATCTTACATTAACTTATGAGGAGGAAGGGAGCTGGAGAACCGGAGCCGAAGCGTTTTATACAGGGAAGCAATATCTTGAATCGGACGATTATTCAAGGGCGTATTGGCTGTTCGGCGTTATGTTTGAAAAATATTTCTCGAATTTTTCCGTAATTCTTAACGTTGAAAATTTGACGGATGAACGACAGAGTAAGTATGAAAAAATTGTGGAAGGCGTAGTAACCAATCCGTCATTTAAAGATATTTATATGCCGATTGATGGCATTGTCGGAAACATCGCAGTAAGAATAAAGATTGATTAGAGCAAAGAAAACTTTTCCCCTGAGTTATTGGGAATTTGCTCTCTCGAACTTTAAATTTCTCAGATAATAAGTTTTGCCGTTGTATTTGCTCTTAATCAGCCGATTGGATTTAAGCAGTTTGTTTAAAACTTCTTCGTCCGAATTTTCTTTTTTCATCAGTTCGATTACCGCTTCCTCGCGCATCGGATGTACGGCGGTGATATTCAGCAAGTCTTCGGCAAAATCACCGGTGGAGGAAAAAGCGTTTCCCTCGTATCCGGTGATTAACTCAACATCCAGATTATTTTCTTTAAAGATTTGATAGGCGTTGTTAAGAGCGGTTATATCGGGAGGTAAAACGCTTCCAACCGCCGGAGGTCTTGTCGGTATTGTAATATACGCTTTATCGGGATTGAATTTTTTTATAAAAGCGGAAACTTGACTGAAATTTTTTTCGGTGTCGTTTATGCCTTTTACAAGCATTGTTTCGGTTACGAGTTTCCCCTTAAACCTTCCGGAAAATTCCAATAACCCGTTTAATATTTTATCCAAGTCCAAGCTGCCGTGAGGTCTGTCAACCTCATGCCAAATTTGTTTATCAACGGCGTCAACTTTTACGGAAACCCAATCTGCTGCGCTAAGTTCGTTTCTGACTTCCTCAATGTCAATCAGAGATGAGTTTGTAATTACCGCGATTGGTATTCCCAAATTTTTAAGCGCTGAAATTGTTCTTCCCAAATTAATGTCTAAAGTCGGCTCGCCGTCAGGGACAAATGTGATGTAATCTATTTTAACCGAATCGCCTAATTTTGCAATATGTTCTTTAACCGCATTAACGATTTGCTCTGTGGAATAATATTCTTTTCTAATGTGGGATAATTTTAATGTATTGCCCAGTTGGCAGTAAACGCAAGTGTATGAACACTCTTTCGGGGGAATATTATTTACTCCGAGGCTGAAGCCTAATCTACGTGATGGAACCGGTCCGAAAATCAATTTGTTCTCCGATAAAATTCTTTTTATATCGGGAAACTAAAGCAAATTAAAATTGAGAATCAATAAAATAAAAAAGCCGGAACATTAACTGCTCCGGCTAAAATAAAAGCTGAAATTAAATTTACATCTTTTCGATTTTTTTATTTAATCTCATCTGTTCGGCGAGTTCTTTAATTTCGGAAAGGTCTCTTACCATTTCACTCCAGCCGTACCATAATGCGTAATCGGGACTTGCATGGAAAGTGCCTTGGAAAGTTCTCATACGATGTTCTAAGAACATAACGAAAAGTTTTTGTTCAATAACGGTCGGAGCGTCGTGGAATGTAAGAAGCTGAGGATATTCGACGCCTTTGTTTTTGATTGTGCCGTCTTTGTATAATCCGGCTACAACATTGATTGCGGCAGCCATTAAACTGTCGGCTTTCTGAATCATCTGATCGCCTTTCTCAAGTTCGCCTTTCGCAAAATTCCTTGAATGGCATTGCGTACAAGTATTAAGCATCTTATCTCTTTCTTTCTGCCAATCTTCTTGAGTTAATCTTGCTAAGTCTGCCGCTTTTACTACTGCAAGCAGAGGAGTCGGTTTGCCTTGCGGATCTAAAACGCCGAGAGCTTTCAAAATTGTTACGCGATCGTTAGCCCACTGAGGATTGTCTTTGGGTAACGGAAGTCTGACGGCGAGGAATCCCCACGCTGT
>JALWEC010000318.1 GCA_027036655.1 Melioribacteraceae bacterium | reverse complement strand
GATTTATTTGCAAACTTCATAATGAATGCCTGTAATCCCCAAGCGAGGAAAACAAGCAATGCAAGAATAATCCACATAACGCCGCTGGAGTTTCCGTCGTTGCCAGGCTGATACGATAAAAGAGGAATGGCAATCAGCGCCGTAATTATTCCAATCCAGCCCCGTT
This sequence comes from Melioribacteraceae bacterium, assembly GCA_027036655.1. Lineage (GTDB taxonomy): Bacteria > Bacteroidota > Ignavibacteria > Ignavibacteriales > Melioribacteraceae > WGAL01. The sequence continues at coordinate 2,921 of JALWEC010000318.1, read as the reverse complement.
TTGAAGCTCTCTCTTTAAGAATAATAATCGAAAGCAGAATTGTAATTACCGGAGAAAGCGAGATAAAAGGGAAGACCAAATATGCGGGACCGGTTCTGAGCGCCTGGAAAAGAATTAATTGTCCGCCTGCGCCGGTAAATCCGATTAACGAACCGAGCAAAACGGAGCGCTTGTCAAACTCGATTTCCCAATTGATTTTTTTTAGCACCACATAAGCGGGAATCAGCATAGTTAAAGCCCATACGGAATATCCGAGCGTCGCCGGAAATCCGGCTTTTTCGGGAATCTCAATCAGCGCGCCCCAAATTCCCCAGAAAATTGTAGTCGTAAGCGCAAATATTAGCCAAGGTTTATTTTTCATTTTCCACCGGTTGCATATTGATAAATTTTTAATACATCTTCTATTTTACTGTAAATAATATTTTCGATATTGTTTGTGATTTTTCCGTTGCGAATTTCGTCGTACTGATTCGGAAGAAACTGCGACAGCAAAGTTAACGGAATTCTGTTTTTACTCAAATTGCGGATAAGTTTTGAGACAGATTCGGAAACTTTTTGATTTGTCCAGTAATATCTGATTCTATCGCTGTAACTGTAAATTCTGGAAATCTTTTTCTCGATTTCGCTGCCGTGATAATGGTTGACCCAATGTTCGGGATTATCTGACATAACTTTATTAATTGTTTCGCGAAGATGAGAAAGGGAATCCGAAGGAATTAATTCTCGCTCAATTAATTCCAGAGCGAAAAGAGCTTCGCGCAAGGCGAAAGTAAGCCAAGGTCCGACTTTTAATATTGCAAAATTATCCTTAACCATTTCCTTTAGATTTTCGGCACGTTGGTAATCGGTCGAATGCGCCTCGAATGCGATTCCGTCAAAACGGGAAATAGTCTCAACCAGTTTCGTTGCTTTATTCCTTTCGTAATCAAAAACTTGCGCGTCTGAGAATTCCACTCCCGGCTGAACTACAACCGCAGCAACGCGCTCCCACGCGGATTCAAGTCTTCGTTCGTAAAATTTCTCTCTTGTTATATTTATCGTTTCTGCAAGTTCTTCGGGGGAGGTTATTCTGATGTCGTCTTCTTTTTCTTTTGCTCCGCCGGGAATGGGAACGTCAGTGCCGATGACATAAACGGGTTTAATGTTTTTTACCGAAGCGCTCCGTTCGGCTGTCTCGCATAAACGCGCCGCTCTGAACGCGACTGTTTCCGCATTAAGTAAGCCGTTTGAATTAGTACTCTCATTGCCGAGCGGCATACTCGCGTCGAGATGAATTTTAGTGAATCCCGCTTCAATATAATCCTTGATTTGAACTTTCGCTTTTCTCATTGCCGAATCTTCATCTTCTTTCTGCCACCTGTTGGGACCGAGGTGATCGCCTCCGAGAATTAATTTTTCAGGTGGAAAATTAAATTCTTCAGCTATTCGGTTAACGTAGTTTGCAAAATCTTTCGGAGTAAGACCGGTATATCCACCGTATTGATCAACTTGATTTGAAGTCGCTTCAATCAAGAGTACGGAATTATTTTTCTTTGCAAAATTAACCGAAGCTTTTAAAACAAATTCGTTAGCCGAACATACGGAAAAAATTCCGGTTTCTTTCCCCAATTTGTTATTGATTACAATATCTTGAATCGCGTTTCCCATCCGATTATTCGGCGACTTTATATTCATAAAGATTAACGCCTTCCACTACTCTGGAAATCATTCCGTTTTCCGAAGGCTGGTCGGGTTGAAGTCCGAATTTCAGCGACTTAAAAAATCCTATAATTTGAGCCGGGAGCACGGAAACGGGAAGTAAAAATTCTTCCGATATTCTTCTTCCGGTTTCATTTAACACAACTTTTATCTCCGCGTCAATTTCTTCAATATCGTCTTCCATAACCGCTATTTTAAGAGCCGCGTTTCTTCCGGTTTCTATCGAGTTAGCCAAATCCTTCTCGTATTTTTGGGAATACTCCCGATTGGAAAAGAGGAATAAAATTAAAGTGCTGTCATTCATAACGGCTTTTGGTCCGTGCCTGAAGCCCATAAACGAATCGTATTTGCAAATTACTTTTCCGTTTGTGAGTTCCTGAAGTTTTAAGTGCGATTCCCTAGCCGCGCCGCCGAAAGGTCCCGAGCCGAGAAATACAGCGCGATTAAATTCAACTTTTGCCGCGTTTGAAAGCTGAGTTAAATATTTATTTAACACGGTATTTCCGTATCTGTACAATTTATTGACTTCAAATTCCAAATCGATATTTTTATTGAAAAGATGTGAAATTAAAATTCCGGTCAGAAGCATTGAGGTGAAACTTCCCGTCATCGCCAAACTTTTATCGTTTGATTCTTCCGGCAGCAGAAAAAGGAAATTCTTATCCGAATCGGAAATCATTTTTGCCAAGTTTCCCTCTTCGTTGCAGGTTATTACAAGATGAAAAACATTGTTAATAATTTTATTTGCAAGCTGTACGGCTTTAACGCTTTCGGGACTGTTTCCCGAACGAGCAAATGAAACAAGCAGAGTAGGAGTTTCGCTTCTGAAATAATATTCCGGATGAGTTACAATATCTGTAGTCGGAATCGGTTTTGAAGTAATCTTCATATTTTTTTCAAAAACGGGAGACAAAGCGTCGCCGATAAAAGCAGAAGTACCGGCTCCTGTAAAAATTACTTCCAAGTTTTCTATGTTTTTAATTCTATAGAAGAATTGTTCCAAATCGTTTTTTAATGATTTGAACAAGTCGAAGGTCTTTATCCACAAAACGGGCTGTCCGGAAATTTCCCTCGCTGTATTTAGTCCGCCGAGTTTTTCTAATTCCGAAGCGGTTTTACTTAAAAAGGACTCATTCATTTTGGGCCTATATTTTCTTTTTATTTTCTTTTGCAAAGTAAGTAATTTTTATTTTCTTGTCAAGAACCTTTTAAAACCTTTTTAA
>JALWEC010000317.1 GCA_027036655.1 Melioribacteraceae bacterium | reverse complement strand
TGCTGGAAGAAGAAGATTACAGAGGCAGTCAGTTTGCCGATCATCCTGTTCCGATAAAAGGGGACAACGATGTTCTAAGTTTGACGCAACCGAAAATTATTGGCGAGATTCACCGTCAATATTTGGATGCCGGCGCTGACATTATCGAGACAAATACATTTAACGGCACATTCATTTCACAGGCGGATTACAAACTGGAAGATTTTGTTTACGATATAAACTATCATTCCGCGCGTATTGCAAAAGAAGCCGCTGAAGAGTTTACAAAACTTAATCCGGATAAACCCCGTTTTGTTGCAGGTTCGATGGGCCCGACAAACAAAACGTTATCGATGTCTCCTAAAATCAGCGACCCGGGTTACCGTGAGTACAATTACGATGATTTTGTTAAAGCTTACAAAGAGCAGGCAAAAGGATTAGTTGACGGCGGAGCGGATATACTGCTTGTAGAAACGATTTTTGATACTCTTAACGCCAAAGCAGCTCTATTTGCAATTGAGGAACTTTCTGAAGAACTCGGGAAGGAAATCCCGATAATGATTTCGGGAACGATAGTTGACCAAAGCGGGCGAACGCTTTCCGGACAGACAAACCGCGCTTTTTGGATTTCGATTGCTCACGTGAAAAATTTACTGAGTGTGGGATTAAACTGCGCGTTCGGCCCGAAACAGATGCGTCCTTTTATCTCCGAGCTTTCCGAAATCGCGGATGTTTATGTAAGTCTTTATCCGAATGCCGGACTTCCGAATGAGTTTGGAGAATACGACGAAACCCCGATGACAATGGTTGAAGTCCTTGACGCATACGCCGAAGAAGGATTTATTAATATTCTCGGCGGCTGCTGCGGAACAACTCCCGACCATATAAAAGTTTTTGCCGATCATGCAAAAAATATCAAGCCGCGGAAAATTCCGGAAAGAGAAAAAACTTTGCGCCTGTCCGGACTCGAACCGCTTGTCTTCAGAGAGGGAATGAACTTTGTAAATATCGGGGAACGGACAAATGTCGCCGGCTCCAGAAAGTTTGCTCGTCTTATTCGCGAAGAAAAGTTTGACGAAGCGCTTTCGATTGCAAAGGAACAAGTAGAAGGAGGCGCGCAAGTCCTTGACGTAAATATGGACGACGCTATGATAGACGGTCCCGCTTCGATAACGAGGTTCTTAAATTTATTGGCTTCCGAGCCGGACATTTCAAAACTTCCCATCATGATTGATTCATCGGATTGGAATGTAATTGAAGCGGGATTAAAATGCCTTCAGGGAAAAGGAATCGTTAATTCCATCAGTCTGAAGGAAGGGGAAGACGTTTTTATAGAACATGCCTCCAAGCTGCGTAAATACGGCGCTGCGGCTATTGTTATGGCGTTTGACGAAGAAGGTCAAGCGGATACATTCGAAAGAAAAATTGAAATCGCGGAAAGAGCGTATAAAATCTTGACTGAACAAGTCGGATTCCCTCCCGAGGATATTATTATCGACCCGAATGTTTTTGCAATAGGCACGGGAATAGAAGCGCATAATAATTACGCCGTTGATTTTATTAAAGCCGTAAAATGGATTAAAGAAAATCTTCCTTATGCGCGTACTTCGGGCGGAGTCAGCAATGTTTCGTTTTCGTTCAGAGGAAATAATTTTGTGCGGGAAGCAATTCATGCCGTATTTCTTTATCATGCGATTAAAGCGGGTCTCGACATGGGAATTGTAAATCCCGGGCAGTTAATTGTTTACGAAGAAATCGAACCGCAGTTGCTTGACTTAGTTGAGGATTTGGTGCTGAACCGGCGTAAAGATGCAACCGAAAGATTAATCGAATATGCCGAAAGGGTAAAATCCACAGGCGAGGTCAAAAAGAAGAAATCGGAATGGAGAAATTACGAAGTAAACAAACGTCTCGAACATGCTTTAATTAACGGAATAGTTGATTTTATTGAGGAAGACGTTGAGGAAGCGCGCAATAAAGCAAAGGAATCGCTGGACGTTATCGAGGGACCTTTAATGGCGGGAATGAATAAAGTCGGCGATTTGTTCGGCTCGGGCAAAATGTTTTTGCCTCAGGTCGTTAAAAGCGCGAGAGTTATGAAGAAAGCCGTTTCTTACTTAGTGCCTTACATTGAAGCTGAAAAGAAAGCCGCCGGAAATACACAGAAAGTCGGCACTGTTCTTCTTGCGACAGTTAAAGGAGACGTTCACGACATCGGTAAAAATATCGTCGGCGTCGTTCTCGGTTGCAACAATTATGACGTTATTGATTTGGGCGTAATGGTTCCGTCGGAAACAATCCTTTCAACGGCGGTTGAAAAAGATGTTGATATGATTGGGCTTAGCGGATTAATAACTCCGTCGCTTAATGAAATGGTTCACATTGCGAAGGAAATGGAACGGCTTGGAATTAAAAAACCTTTACTTATCGGAGGCGCAACAACATCCACAACCCACACAGCCGTAAAAATTGCTCCCAATTACAGCGGCGTAACAGTTCATGTGCTGGACGCTTCGCGCAGCGTTGGAGTAGTAAGCGATTTGCTTAAGAATCCCGAAAAAATAAAATCGGAAGTAGAGAGCAAATATGAAAAAATCAGGTCGGCTCATCAATCGAAAACAGAAGCGAAAAATTTAATTTCGTTAGAGGAAGCGCGTGAAAATAAATATCTGATTGACTTTGACGGGGAACCTCCGGCAAAGCCGAATTTTATTGGCGCAAAGACGTTGAACTTTTATCCTATCAGAGAAATTAGAGAATTTATTGATTGGACGCCCTTCTTTCACGCTTGGGAATTGAAGGGGAAATTTCCCGCAATTTTTTCTAATCCGGATTACGGCGGGGAAGCTAAGAAGTTATACAATGACGCGCTTAATCTTCTCGATGAAATTGAAGCGAAGAATATGCTTCGCGCCCATGCGGTTTTCGGTATATTTCCCGCCAATTCGGATGGCGACGATATTATTCTTTATAAAAACGAAAAGCGCAGAAGGAAACTGGGCGTTCTTCATTCGTTAAGGCAGCAGAAAAAATCAAGCAAGCCCAATAATAATTTTGCTTTGGCTGATTTTATTGCCCCGAAAGAATCCGGAATTGCAGATTACATAGGG
>JALWEC010000316.1 GCA_027036655.1 Melioribacteraceae bacterium | reverse complement strand
CAACAGAACCGATTCCACAATATTCAACTTACGAAAATGGCGTATCGCAGACAGAACCTCGTCAATCCGAATCACTCTCGACACCGTGTTATTTTATCCGCATAGTTTTGCCGTGCTTTGCCCGACGGACACACTGCGGGATTTCTTCACGATTGATTCGGGGCTGGTAATTGTTCACCTTCCTTCGTTAAATAATTCGGACGACGACTTGCGGCTTATCGATTCGATGGGAACGGTGATTGATTCGGTTTATTACAAATCGAACTGGAATCACGGGACGGAGTTTTCTTCTCTCGAAAAGATTTCTCCGGAGTTATTCGGAAATGATTCGGCTTCTTGGAAAGGGTGCGTAAATCCGAAACTCGGAACGCCGGGAATGATAAATTCGGTTACTCAAAAAGATTACGATATAAAAATTACGGATTTATTCCCGCAGCCTGAAATGCCTTACTTCAGAGAAAACTTCAATCTGAAGTGCGGAGTTAAAAACATAGGTAAAAATCCCGCTTCTTTTACAATTTCGCTATTTAAGCAAGTGAACAACGGTTCACCTCGCAACATTTTGATTGAGACGCTTTCCAAATCGCTTTTTGCGGGAGATTCTGCGACATTTACTTTTGCAACAACTTTTAAGGCAAATAGAGAACAAGCGTTCACGGCAAATATCTTTTTCCCGCAGGATGAAGATACAAGCAATAATCATACTGATTGTTCAATTTTACCGGCTTATCGCGCGGGAGATATAAAAATTAACGAAGTTCATTTCGCTCCGACAGATGGAGAACCGGAATGGGTTGAACTTCAGAATTGCAGCGGAGATTCGATAAATCTAAAAAATTGGCGGATTGGAGACGTTCTTCTTCATCCCACTTTTACCGAAATTTCCGATTCCGATTATTTTCTCCCCGGCAATGAGAAAATCGTAATCGCCAAAGATAGCGCTATTCTCGATTACCACCGCTCCATAAATTCAAAATTGCTGGTCGAAACCTTCGCAAATCTTAACAACGACGCCGACGGAATAGTAATCAGAGACGGGAAAAATAATCTAATCGATTCTCTTCTTTTCCATTCGGCTTGGGGCGATATTGCCGGCGCTTCCCTTGAAAGGAAATATGTAAACGCGCCGACAAACGACAGTACAAATTGGGGAAGTTCTACCGACATTGAACTCAGTACGCCCGGAAGAAAAAATTCAATAAGTCCCAAAAATTACAATTTGGAAATCGCCAATCTAAGTTTTGAGCCGGAGTTTCCCGACTCCGGAGAACAGATTTCAATAAATGCACAAATTAAAAATATCGGAAATTCTACGGCAAATAACTTTAACGTTATTTTTTCGAGTTTCGATATGAACGCTCGTTCATATATCCCTTTCGGAGAAAAACATATTACGGAACTTAATCTGTTAGATTCGCTTCTCGTTACGGAAATCACACCTTTTGCCATTAACGATTCCCTCATAATAAATGTGAAATGTGATTATCCGTCTGATGAAGATACAACGGATAATTCTTACAATACGGTAATAAAAACAGGAATTAGTGAACACGCGTTAACCTTTAACGAGATTATGATAAATCCCGCGCGCAACCTGCCGGAATGGTGTGAAATATACAATAACGGCAAAAAACAAATAAATCTCGGAAAAGTTTTTATATGCGATTCTTCCAAACTAAACCATAGAGTTCCCCTCCTTAACTCCGATTACTTCCTGAATAAAAACTCTTATTTTGTAATCACACAAGATTCTTCCTTTTCCGATTCCCTTAGTCGTTTAGGAATTGCCGCTTCAATTGCGGATTTCGGTTCGCTCGGCAATTCGCACGACGCGCTCTTCCTCTTTGATTTTCGGGGCAACTTGATTGATTCACTCTGCTGGAACGGTAAATGGAAGATTGTTAAAGGAAAATCATTGGAAAAACTTTCTCCCGACTCTGCAAATTTGTCAAGTTTCTGGTTTCCCTCTCTCGATTCCGCCGGCGCAACCCCCGGAAGAATCAACTCCGTTTCCGACTATGATTTTTCGGAAAATCATAGAATTGCGATAAATGAGATAATGTTCAGTCCCGCTTCAAGTAACAGCGAATATGTAGAAATAACCAATTACGGAGAGGAACCGGTTGAGATAGGAGGTTGGGAAATTCTAAATTCAAGCGGAAAAAGTTCTTACTTGTGCGATAAAGAATACAAATTAGCGCCGGGGAAGTTCTTTCTCTTTGCTTCCGATTCAAATATTTTTTCATATTACGGAATTGAAAAGGAAAACGTATTTATCCCGACGACTTCATCGCTTTCTTTCGGCAATAATGAAGACGATGTTGTTATAAAAGATTTTCGGGGAAACACTATCGACTCTCTCCATTACTACTCAAAATGGCACAATAGCAACTTTACCAATGTGAACAATCGTTCATTAGAAAGGATTTCCCCCTCGGTTTCCAGCGTTAACTCGACAAATTGGTCCAGCTGCGTAAATTCCATAGGCGGAACTCCCCTCTCTCAAAATTCGATTTATTTGGAAAACGCTCCTTTAACAAACGAAATCACAATAAGCCCGAATCCATTCTCACCGGATAACGACGGATTTGAGGATTTTACAATCATTAAATTTACGCTTGCGGAAAATATCGCGGAAATAAGAATCCGCATTTACGATTCTACGGGAAGATTAGTAAGAACTTTAATCGACAATTTTCCGAGCGGAACAAAAGGGGAGATTATCTTTGACGGAAAAAGGGAAACGGGAGAACCTTTAAGACTGGGAATTTACATCCTACTGATAGAAGAAATCGCTTCAGGCAACAAAACGGTAAAAACATTCAAAAAAGCGTTAGTAATCGCACGAAAATTGTAAAATTTATTTAATTTTTGCAATCCGGTTAAAAAATTAGTTATTTTACAGAATTAAATATTAACCGGTGTTCACTATGACAAATCGCGAGAAAATAAAACAAGAAGCCTTAAAGCTGTTTGCCGAGTTCGGCTATCATCAGACTTCCGTTAGAATGATTGCCAAAAATGTAGGAATACGGGAAAGCGCGATATATAATCATTTTCCCTCAAAAAAAGATTTGTTTTTGGAATTAG
>JALWEC010000315.1 GCA_027036655.1 Melioribacteraceae bacterium | reverse complement strand
GCGTAGGCGGTATCGTCCGCCCAATCCATAATTTGGCACTCGATGCTTCTGAAATCATTCAGCTTGCTCTGTTCCAATAATCTCGGATCAACTTCTTTTTCAGCGAAAATGAAATCGATATATTTTTGCTGATTATCGTAAATAAAGTGATTTTCCGGATTTTCAAAATTGGAGTAAGGAATTTTATATTTTAAAATCGAGTCCACAAAAGCGCGGGTCGGTTTCATTCCTCGTCTGTGATCGCCGATTCTGTAAAAAATTTCCGTAATTAAACGAAGCGTCTGGGCGTTTCCTTCAAAACCGCCGAAGTTTTTCATCAGCTCGTTCAGTATTCTTTCTCCGGCGTGCCCGAACGGAGGATGACCCAAATCGTGCGCCAGGCAGGCGGCTTCGACCAAATCTTCGTCAATAAAATATTCGTTATTGAAAGGAGTATTCGCGTGCGTGTTGAGATAAGCGCAAATTGAACGCCCGACTTGTGCAACTTCAATCGAATGAGTTAGGCGCGTACGGTAGTAATCATATTCGCCCGAAAGGAAAACCTGCGTTTTTCCCTGCAATCTTCTGAATTCGGAAGAATGAATTACGCGGTCTCTGTCGATTTGAAAAGGGGTGCGGTAATCTTCGGGACGTTTGCTTGTTTCTGTTCTTTCAAAATCAAAATCATTGTAAAAAAGATTTTTTCTTTTCATTGTTTTTTATTCTTTAGTTTTATGCTTCATTTTTTAACGCTGATTCCAAATTCTATATTTTAACTTATAGAAACCTTTGCATCACATAAATTTGTCATATTGAGTTCGCTAAAGCGAAGGTGAAAGCCGTCCGAAATATCTCTAAATTCAGTATTATTACCGGTTTTGAGATTCTTCATTCCGCTTCGCTCCATTCAGAATGACAAATAAATTAGGTTTTGAAAAGCTGTCTTCTATATTCTTACCTTTTAATATATTCAAAAAATTCTACATCCTTTCTACCAGAATTTCCACTCGGCGATTTTTTGCCTGATTTTCGGGAATCGGATTGCCCTGAGCGTCGGTATTCGGTACAAGAGGTCGGGAATCGGCGTAACCGGCGGCTCTTAATCTGCTTGGAGGAATGCCGAGAGAAATAAAGTATTTCACAACATTTGTCGCTCTGTTTGCCGAAAGCTCCCAATTGGAAGGATAAATTTTAGAATTGCGCACGGGAATGTTGTCCGTATGCCCGTCAACCTCAATAACGTAATCTTTGAATCCGGAATTCTTAATTGATTCGGCGACCTTTTTCAAAATGGGAAGCATTTGCGGTTTAATTTTTGCCGAACCGAGATCAAACATCGCGTTGTTTGACAGACGAATCTTTAATCCGTTTGGCCCGAGTTTTATTCCCACTTGATCCCGAATATGATATTCGTCGAAAATGGAAGTCATTTTATTTTTCAGAACGGTAAATGATGTTGTGCTCACCTGCTCGGTTTTAATTAAATCCTTGTCTATCGATTGCTTAACCTGTTCAAATTTGGACATATCTATTTTAGATAATGAAAACAACAGAACAAAAAGGGTCAGCATCAATGTAATAACATCCGAGTATGTCATCATCCATTCGTCGCCGCCGCCCGTATCCACGTTAAGCTTTGTTTTATAAAAAAACTTCGGCTCGGAAGCGTGACGCAGCTGACTGTTTTTCTTGGAAAGCTCTACTTCAAGCGCCTCTCTTTTTCTTTCCTCAAGAACTCTTTTTTGTCTCTCTTCCTTAACTTTATCTTTAACTTTTTCTTCTACTTTTTTGGCTACGAGACTTTCAAGAGCGTCTTTATCGATATGAAGAATCGGACTCATTATCGTTCCCTGTTAATAACGGAAAAATGATATTCCGGATCGAGGAAGCTGTTCATCATATCCTGTATTGTCATTGAGTCCTTGTTCTCGCCGAGCATAACCAATCCTTCGGTTACAAGCAGATTCCGGAAGCGGAGAATTTCCTGCTTCTGTTTCGATTTTTCCGCTGCCGGCTTTAGAAGGAGCTGAGCGAAAAGAATTCCGTAAAGCGTTGTAATAAGAGCGAAAGCGAGACCTTTCCCGAGTTGCGAAGGGTCGTCTCCCATTTTTTCGAGCATAATAATCAAGCCGATTACGGTGCCGAGCATACCGAAAGCGGGAGCGAAACTCGCCATTGTTTTCAGGATGTAAGAACTTACCATATTTCGCTCGAATGTGGTTTCGGTAAAGTTGGTCAGCATCGAACGAAGCTCGTCTCCTCTGTATCCGGTTATTAACAAATCTCCCGCGTATTTAATAAAGGGGTCTTTTGTTTTTACGCTTCTGATGTGCGTTTCCAACTCTTTCATTCCTTTTTGTTTTGCAATTCTCGCCCAATTGATAATATTTTCAATTTCTCCGTAAAGCGTTTTGGGATTAATGTTCTGAGGAATCAGAATGGCGAAAAGCTCCTTAAACGACGTTAAAACATATCGCGCGCGGAAAGCAATCATTGTGGCGGCAAAAGTTCCGCCGATAACCATCAAGAAACTGGGTAAATCAAGAAACATCATATAGTTGGATGTGCTGGAAAAGATTGCGTAAAAGAAGAGCGCAAAACCGAGTATTATTCCTACTACGGTGTCTAAAGCAAGTGATTTCATAATAAGTTCTTTTTTATATTAATAAAAATATTAATTGCATATTTGATAAACTTTTAATAAAACAACCCATCAATTCTGCAACAACAAATAATTGCTTTAATTCTCTTTAATTATCGAATTTAATATAAAAATATTTAATTAAAAAGTTTTTTTTAGATTTTATTTTTTCTTTGACGGAAATACGCAAGACGTAAAACGCAAAACGCAATTCTATATTGTCATTCCGAATGGAACGAAGGCGGACAGCGCCGACTCGTCCGCCTTGGCGGATTGCGAAGAGTATAGCGACGAAGCAATCTCACAGGAAAATAAGCTGATGCCAAAAATTCATAAACGGTTTTTTGTAGCATAGATTGCTTAGTCCTTCCGGAGAATGCGGAAGCAATGTTGTCAATTTAAGATTTTTTTATCATTAACCCATTGCTTCGGCAATGGGGTTAGGACGTAAAAGAAATGAAGTTCAACCTGTTTACCGG
>JALWEC010000314.1 GCA_027036655.1 Melioribacteraceae bacterium | reverse complement strand
CATAAATGTCATTCTGAATGGAACGAAGTGGAATGAAGAATCTCAGAACCGGTTATTATACGGAGTTTAGAGATATTTCGGACGGCTTCGACATTCGCTGTGGCGAACTCAATATGACAATTTTAGGTTTTGTAAAAGTATCTATTAGACCTGAGACCTGAAACGTAAAACGCGTGAACAAAAATTGGCTTAAAGAACAATCAATATTGTTAAACAAATTACACAGCTGATTACTCATTAATAACAAAATAATTTAGAAAATGAAAAAAATATTTTTGCTTCTGTTTTTCTTTCCCTTATTTATTTTCGGGCAGGAACTTAACGCCACGGTTACAGTCAATGTTGATCAGCTTCCAAGCCAATACAAAGAAAAATTGAACGGCTTTGCCCAAACAGTTCAGGAATATCTGAACGGTAATCACTACGCTGTGGAAGGATGGGAAGGCGACAAAATTGACTGTTCGTTTAATATTTTTTTCCTTACCGGTTCGGGAGATGTTAATTACACCGCCCAAGCTGTAATCACAAGCACAAGACCGATTTACAACTCTCAGAAAAGCTCTCTTATGCTCAACATAATGGATGATAAATGGTCATTTTCCTATGAACAGGGGCAGTCGATGAATTTTGATTTAAACACTTTCGACGGATTGAAGAGTTTTCTTGATTTCTACGCTCTTGTTATTATCGGAGTGGACGCCGATTCCTACGATCCGTATGGAGGAAGCCCTTATTTTTCAAAGGCGATTGAAATCTCGGTTCTCGGAGCTTCCTCTACAAAATCAAAAGGCTGGTTTGTCCAGAGCTCTGCATACAATCGCAGAGTTTATGTTAATGACTTGATGGATTCAAAACTGCAACAGTTCCGCAAAGATTTTTTTAATTATCATTACAACGGTTTGGATTTGCTTTTCAGCGGACCTAAATTTCGTCCTATCGGGCAAAAGAATATGGTAAAATTAATTACCGATCTTTATAACAACAAAATGCTTAATACAACAAGGAATGTTGTTCTCAATGTTTTTTTTAACGCAAAAGCCGGAGAAATCACCGAAAACCTGTCGGATTATCCCGATAAATCGATTTTTAATAAATTAATCAAAATTAATCCTTCTAATTCAGCTAAATATTTAAAAGTGCTTGAAAAAGAAAATTGATTTTAATCAATAAAAACAATAGTTTTGCTCATTAATATTAAAAAGAGGAGGAGTATCGGCTATTTTTCTACAATTTAGGAACAACTTGCTTTAACTTTTGAAAAAGAAAATTTTATTATTTATCGATTCTTATTTTTCCGGAATTAATATTATCCCCGTAATTCTATCTGTTGCGGGATTTTTTATTTTTTTCGAAGCGACTAATTTCGCGGAAAGTCCGAAAAATTCATCCGAAGGAGAAAATCTTTTTTCAGCCGCTTCAGATTTCCCCTTTTTATATCTTCTTGATTCCAATAACGTAGCTCCCGATTCGTCGTCCGACAGTTTGAAAAAACTATTATCCGATTCCTTAGCCGCGGCAAATGACACAACCTTTAAAGATTCGACGGCGAGAGTAAAATATTTTCATTACAAACTGAAACCACATCTTTTTACGCAATTTAACCAGCCGCATCAGACAAGCTTTTTTGCCGAGCCGAGCGCCAGACTACTTCAGAGAGTGGTTTCAATCGACTCGACGGGGAAGTATGTAATAATTAAGGAATTATTGGGAGGAAAGGAATATCGTCCTCCGCTGGTAATTCCGTTGGACGAATACATCAAAATGGAATTGGCGGTCAATCGGAAAAAGATAATTGAGAACGAAGCGAGGAAATATACGCTGAAAGGGAAAGAAGATGAACTTGGCAACATTATGTCAAGTATTACAAACATCTCCATCCCTCTTCCCAACAGCGGATTTTTAAGTATTTTCGGACCGCCGAAAATAAGTCTGAAAATAAACGGAGCGGTCGATATTCACGGCGCTTGGAGAAATGAAACCACCGAAGGTTTAACGGCTTCGCTCCTTGGCGGAACAAAAAACGAACCAGATTTTAAACAGCAGGTGCAAGTCAACGTTACGGGAACAATCGGAGATAAGCTGAATATCTCGGCGGATTGGAATACGGAACGAACATTTGAATATCAGAATACGCTGAAAATTAAATATACCGGTTATTCCGATGAGATAATACAAAGCATAGAAGGTGGTAATGTTAGTATGAAAACAACTCCGCTTATTCAGGGCGGGGAAGCGCTTTTCGGCGTTAAAGCCAAGTTCCAATTGGGACCTCTTTCCCTTACTACTATTGCTTCGCAGAAAAAAGGAGAAATTGAGCAGGTTGACGTTAAGGGTGGGGCGCAGACTAAGGATTTTAAAGTTCACATCTGGGATTATTCGGAAAAACACTTTTTTGTCGATAAAGTTTATGCCGATACTTCAGCCGATTTTAACTTTTTTAATAATTACTTCGGACAGCCTGTTTTCAATCCGTCGGCAAACCAAAGCTACTATCATATTAAACAATTGGAAGTGTGGAAATCAGCATCGGGTCTGCCTGATATATCGAAAGAGAGAAAAGGAAACGCCTTTATAGATTTGCCCGGAATTCATCAGGGCGAGACGTATAATTCAAGTTACCGCGATACGCTTACCACGGCGGTTAACGGGAGAAACAAAATTGGAATCTCTTTTACAATGTTAGATCCTAATACCGATTATACTTACAACGCAGACGCAGGATTCATCAGTTTCAAAACAAACATACAGAAAAACGAAGTTGTCGCGGTCGCTTATCGTATAGAAGGACCGACAACTTCCAACGATGATGATATATTCTTCGGTGATTTTCAGAACCAAATTGCCAACGACACAGGGAAAGTGATTTTGCTTAAATTGATTAAGCCCGACAATCTTAAACCGGGTGGCGATTACGCAGAAGCGTGGAGTTTAATGTTGAAAAATATTTACTTTATCGGCGGAATGGATATCAAGAAAGAAGGTTTCGATCTCGATTTAACATATTCAATCCCGGGACAAGAACCTGTAAACGAATTGAACGGTAAAAGACTTTTACAGCTTTTCGGACTCGATGAAACAGACGCAGTCGGTTCAAGCACAA
>JALWEC010000313.1 GCA_027036655.1 Melioribacteraceae bacterium | reverse complement strand
ATTGGCGCAACGACGTCAACCTTCCCGTTTGACGAAAAAATGGCCGCCTATCTTGAAGCGACCGAAAGAGGCGACGTTGCCGCGCTGGCGAGAGAACACGCCGAATTACTGCGCGCAGACGACGACGTTTACGCTAATCCCGAAAAATATTTTGACGAATTAATTGAAATTAATTTGGACGAACTTGAACCCCACTTGAACGGTCCGTTTTCTCCGGATAAAGCTTGGCCGATTTCAAAAATGATTGCTGCGGCAAAAGAAAACGATTATCCCGAAGAACTTTCGGTTGGTTTAATCGGTAGCTGTACCAACTCAAGCTACGAAGATATTGACAAAGCCGCTTCCGTCGCAAAACAAGCTCTTGACCAGGGCTTAAAAGCGAAGTCCTTATTTGATATTACGCCCGGCTCGGAACAGGTTCGCGCGACAATCGAGCGAGACGGACAACTGAAAATTCTCACCGACTTGGGCGGCACAGTTCTCGCAAACGCTTGCGGTCCCTGTATCGGAATGTGGGAACGTTTGGATAATCCGGAAGGGAAGAAAAATTCGATTGTAACTTCCTTTAACAGAAACTTTGCAAAAAGAAACGACGGTAACCCGAATACGCTGGCGTTCGTCGCTTCTCCCGAATTAACCACCGCTCTCGTAATTGCCGGAAAAATTACTTTCAACCCGATTACCGATTACATCGAAACCGACGACGGAAGAAAAATTAAATTAAATCCTCCGGTTGGCGACGAGCTTCCCAAGAAAGGATACGATAAAGGGGAGGAAGGATTTGTTCCTCCGGCGGAAGATGGCTCTTCGGTTGAAGTTGTAGTTAAACCGGACAGCGAAAGACTACAGCTTTTAACTCCTTTCCCCGCTTGGGACGGAAACGATTTTGAAGATGAAATTCTTCTTCTGAAAGCTAAAGGAAAATGCACAACGGATCATATTTCAATGGCTGGTCCTTGGTTAAGATACCGCGGACACTTGGATAACATTTCCAATAACTTGTTCTTGGGAGCGATAAACGCATTTACCGATAAAGCCGGCGAAGTTAAAAACCAATTAACAGGCGAATATGACAAAACTCCCGCCGTTGCCCGCTACTACAAAGAGCACGATAAAACTTGGGTTGTTGTCGGCGACGAAAACTACGGAGAAGGCTCAAGCCGCGAGCATGCGGCAATGGAACCGAGACATCTCGGCGCGAAAGCCGTTATAGTCCGCAGCTTTGCGCGTATTCACGAAACCAACTTGAAAAAACAAGGCGTTCTTCCGTTAACATTCGATAATCCCGCGGATTATGATAAAGTGCATGAAGACGACAGATTAAGCATACTCGGAGTTAAAGAGCTTGCGCCGGAAAGTAAACTCAAGCTAGTTATGAAACACAAAGACGGTACAACGGACGAGGCGGTATTGAATCACACAATGAATGCGAACCAAATTGAGTGGTTTAAAGCCGGTAGCGCGTTAAACTTGATTGCTTCCAAAAACAAAAAATAATAACTGTTTTAGATATAGTTACATTAAAAAAGAAGCTGCTTTTGCGGCTTCTTTTTTTTTGTAAGAAGTTAGAGGGAAAAGGTAAGACGTGAGACGCGAGACGTAAAGTCAAGTCCTATGTTGTCATTCTGATCCCGCCCCCGACGAAAAGCAGTCGGGGTAAACTTGGCGGGAGAAGAATCTCCTTCCAAGAATTTATGCAGTTTTTATTTTTCCCATTTTCTGTTGAACCATTACAAAAAAATGTTATAAAAAAAATTTTAGTTTTCATTTAATTTTCCCCCTTGATTAAATATTTATTAATAAAATCTTTCTTAAAAACAGCCCATTGTTTAGTTAAATTATCACTGTTTACAAACGGACGTGTTACAATATTATTCTTAATCTCATAAAAATGTTTCATGCCGTTATTTTTTATCAGAAGTTCCTTTGGGCCTTTATTATCTTTATAATACCAAGGTTTTGTCGGTATTAAATAAGTAGAATCCACTTTAAAATCCACAGGGCAATTGCATTCCGAATACCAAATTGGCATATAACTTATTGTTATTTCTTCGTCTTTTTGGAATAGTCTTTCCCCTTTAATAACTTCAAGTATTTTTACTTTCATATCGACTTGACGTAATCTGAATTTTTCATCTTTATTATAGCTCTCATATAATGAAATGTCTTTATCTAAAATTTTAACTTTTAAGACGTAAGGAGTTTCGAGGAACCAAACATAATCCCATCCATATTTTTTTGCTATACTTTCCTTTAATTTCCAAAGACGTCTCCCGGGTCTTGTCCCGTCAGGCTCTTTTATTCCTAATATACCGGTGCTTCCCCATGCTTGCGTCCAATGATGAAGCTTTTTCCCAAATTCAATAGGTGCATAAGCGTAGGCTTCATATAACAGTTTTTTTGCTTTTTCCAAATCTGAATCTTTAATCTTAATTACTTCATTTCGATTTTGCGGTGTAATCATTTTTACTAGCTCAAAAAGAGAATCGACTATCTCCTTTTTTTCTTGTATTCCTTGGGCAAAAAAATTGCTTACAAAAGCTAACAAAAAAACCGAAATAATTACTTTAACAGTCCTCATAATTTCCTCAAATTTAATGGTTAATAAAAAAATTATTGTATGCAGTTTCTTCAAACATAACACTAAAAAAAACCGGAAGGGAAATATTTTAATAATATTATAAATCTCGCCGTCAAGATTACTCCAAGTAAGCCTAACGGCGTGGCAAATAACTTGTCCGCCCCAAAAGGAGATGACAAGTAAACAACGAATTTATTATTTATAAGCCGTGCTTATTTTTCACTTGTGCAAACACGGCGACCAAACTTACACTGCACAGTTCCCAATCTAATAGTAAACTAAAATGAGCAAACCAACCTAAAACTTAGCAGAAAACCCGCACGGGTAAGGATCAAGTTTATTTGCTTGTTATATTCCTTTTTCATATATTAAAAATATCATAATAATGATAAATTATTGATAACTATTTTGGAGAATAAAATGCCAATTATAAAACCTATATCAGATTTACGAAATAAATCGAATGAGATATCAAAATTAGCTCGAATTTCAAATGAGCCGATATTTATAACAAAAAACGGAGAAGG